>CANQHU010000016.1 GCA_947623945.1 uncultured Clostridia bacterium
CATTTTTACTAAGAATTATATTTTAATTTTACTAAAATATCTTTGAACATTTTTACTAATATTTCAATATTAAAAACCGAACATTATTACTAAGAATTCACAAAATATGTTAGGCTGATATGCAAAACTATTGACAAATATAATAAAAATTGAATATAATAATACAGAATAACTTATTTACAGCTATGATAAAAGCGGTTTTACCATTCCATTAAAAAATGGGCATATAAAGTGGTTTTACTATTCCAGCAAAAAATAGGCATATAAAGTGGTTTTACCATTCCAGTAAAAAATGGATGTAAAAGAGTGGTAAGGGAAACTTTAACATCTCTTTTTTTGTATGGAGCGAAAAATGGAAGAAAATAAGTTAAAAATGAATTTAATAAAAAAATAGATTAATTGTCGGAAAAAAATTGATTTTATCCGACAATCAGGTTAAAACATTAATGAGAGTTATAAAAAAATAATTGTATGAAGAATAAAAAATAAAAATCCGTAAAAAAGGCTACACAAAAATGAAAAAATATGTTATTATATAAAAGTACAAATTATATTTGTACAACTATAAATTGTTTAATAAAAATTTAAAAAAATTCTGGCACAATTCAAAAAATAAAGGAGGAATTAACCATGTCAGGACACTCAAAATGGCATAACATACAAGCAAAAAAAGGAAAAGCAGATGCAGCAAGAGGAAAAGTATTTACAAAATTAGGAAGAGAACTATTAATTGCAGTAAAAGAAGGTGGACCAGATCCAGCAGGAAACTCAAAACTAAAAAGTGTAATAGCAAAATGTAAAGCAGCAAACATGCCAAACGACACAATAAACAACGCAATCAAAAAAGCATCTAGCAGTAACGAAAACTATGAAGAAATTACATATGAAGGATATGGACCAAACGGAGTTGCAATCATAGTAGAAGCAGCAACAGACAACAAAAACAGAACAGCAGCAGATGTTAGACATGCATTTGACAAAGCGGGAGGAAACTTAGGAACAACAGGATGTGTTTCATATATGTTTAACAAAAAAGGAGTAATAGTAATAGAAAAAGAAACAACATCTATGGGAGAAGATGATTTAATGATGCTTGCACTAGATGCAGGGGCAGAAGATTTTCAAAGTTATGAAGAAGTATATGAAATAACAACAGAACCATCTGATTTCGAAACAGTTCGTGAAAAATTAGAAGAATCAGGAATAGAGTTTTTAGAAGCAGGAGTTCAAATGGTTCCAACTACTACAGTTTCATTAGATGAAAAGGGAGTAGAAAAAATGGAAAGACTAATAGATAACTTAGAAGATTTAGATGACGTATCTAATATTTATCATAATTGGGAAGAATAAAATTATTGATAAAGGAGAAATCGAAAAATGAGACATAAGAAAAATAAATTATTATTAATAGTAATAATATTAGTAATCATTTTAATTTTATTAATAGGAGTAAGCATTGTATATTTTACAACTGATATATTTAAAGGAAATAAACAACTATTTTTCAAATATGCATCACAAATGGTAGATGAAAAAGATGGGCTAATAAGTCAAAACTTAATAAATTATTTTGAAAAACAACAAAACACACCATATAAAACTGATGGTATTATATCTGTAAATATAGATTCATCAGAAGAAAAATACGACAATGTAAATAACATGAGCTTAACATTTTCTGGACAAGCAGATATTGCAAATTCTAAGTCAGAGCAAAATATTAGTTTAAACTATTCAGATGATGTTAATTTTCCGTTGATATACAGACAAATAGGAAGTACTATTGGGATTCAAACAGATTATATTGGAAGTAAATTTATTTCAACCAGTAACATAAGTGGGCTATTTTCAGGAAATTCAAGCACGAGTTCAAGTTTAAGTTCAAGTTCGAGTTTAAGTTCAAGCACATTAGAGCAAGTTGAAAACTTACCAAACTTATCATTAAGTGAAGAAGAATTAGAGCACATAAAAGATACCTATCTAGCTACTTTAAACGAACAACTAAAAGAAACTAACTTTACAAAAATAGAAGGAACAGATACAACTGGATATGCGCTAACGTTAACTGTACAAGAATTTAAAGACATTTTATTAGCAATGCTACAAACATTAAGAAATGATCAAGTTACATTAGCTAAATTAAATGAATATTTGCAAAATCAAGAAAATGCAAGTAGTATAACAACAAGTGACATAGATAGAACAATACAATCGTTTGAGCAAGCACAAGTAAACCCAGAAGACAATTCAAAAATTGCTATAATAGTTTATCAAAAAAATAAAAAAATTACAGGATTAGAATTAAAAGTAGATGACGCAACAATAGCACAAATTACCAAAAAAAATGAAAACGATCAATTAGAATACAATATAGAAGTACAAGCAGAAACAAAAATAGGCGTAAATCTTAAATTTACTGGCTTACAGGATATGCAAGCAGTAGGAGAAAACTTTACAATATCAATAGAAATGGAAGAAAATAATTATCAATATAATTATAGTAACAATGTTCAATTTATAGACAGCTCTAACATAGAAGAATTTAGTGAAGAAAACAGCCTAAATTTAGACAACTTAGACGGAGGTGCTAAAATCACACTTTTACAAGCAATTGTAGAAAGAATTCAAATGGTAAATGCTAGTCAAATGCAAGAATTAGGATTGCAAGAAAGCGAAAATCCATTGCAATATATTATGCCTTCAACAAATACGTATACAAATTCAATGGATATTATAGAGAACAACAGCTTGAATGAAGCAGAAATAGCGGCTTTTAATAGTGGATTCGAAATATATGCAGGATCAAATGTAAGAGGAACAACAGTAAGAGGATTACTTTCTATTATAAGTGCTAACAATGGACTAGAAGAGGAAGAAGATGGTCAAAACAATCAAGAAGCATCTAATAACCTTATAGAAGAAATTCATTTTGACGGAGCAGAATATGAAGTAAATGGGCAAAATATAACACTAATAAAAAGTAGTATAGAAACAGATAGTTATTATAGAGTAGAATTTGAAAAAGAAGAAAATACAGGCAGAATTTATAGAGTAGTAATAAATAAAAAATAGTTCTATAAAATAAAAAAGAGCATATAATAAAATATGTTCTTTTTTTGTGCTTTAATATACTTTTAAATAAATTGAGAAATTATGCCTTATTATGTCTTCAAATAAATTAAGAAAGGGGATAAAACTTTAAATGAAAAACATAGACGAAATATTAAGATACTTTCCAAGTCAAATTTATACTTTATTGACAAATACCATATTACAAAACAAGGGCTTAGAAGAAACTTTAGAAGAAATAAGAATTAGAGTAGAAAGACCAATTTTATTAAAAAGTAGACAAGCAGATATTGTAATTGAATATAAAGTAAATATAACAGAAATTTTACAAACACTAGAAAAATTATGTGATAACTCAATTTATGCATATAAAACTCAAATTTGTGAAGGATTTTTAACAATAAAAGGAGGACATAGAGTTGGTATAACAGGAACTGCTGTGCAAGATGGAAATAAAATAATTAATCTAAAATATATAACCAGCCTTAACTTTAGAATTGCAAGAGAAATAATCGGGTGTAGCAATCACTTAGTAAGAGAAATGATAGATACTAAAAATGGCACAATCTATAATACCTTGATTGTATCTCCTCCTGGAAAAGGAAAAACTACTATGCTAAGAGATATTATTAGAAATATAAGCAATCGGTAGCAGTGATGGAATAACTTTTAAAGGAATGACGTGTGGAGTAGTAGACGAAAGAGGAGAAATTGCAGCAATGTATAAAGGGATTCCTCAAAATGATATTGGAATTAGAACAGATGTAATAGAAAACATATCAAAATCAAAAGGAATAAGAATGTTAATTCGTTCTATGGCACCAGAAGTAATTGCCTGTGATGAAATTGGTTCAAAAGAAGATGTTAGTGCAATTGAAGAAGGTTTAATTTGTGGTGTAAAAGGTGTTTTTACAATGCATGGAAAGACCATGGAAGATATAAAACAAAATGCACAAATAAATAATTTAATAGAAACAAAACAAATAGAAAAAATATTTTTCTTATAAATTAGTTCTAAATCAAAAAATGCAAGAATATAATATATCAAATTAAAACTATATAATGCAAGGAGTAATTTATAAAATGCAAATTTTAAAATACATAATGCTATTTTTTATTTTAGTTGGATGCAGTTTAATTGGAAGGTATTTATCAAAAAAATATGTTGTAAGAGTAAAAGATTTAGAAGAAATGAAAAATGCTTTAAACATATTTAAATCAAAAGTAAAATTTACATATGCGCCAATTCCAGAAATTTTTGGCGAAATCGCTAAAAACATAGATTATAATGTTGGACAAGTTTTTGAAAAATCAAAAGAAAAAATGAAAACAAAAACAGCAAACACGGCATGGGAAGAAGCGGTAGAAGAAAGTAAAAATGGATTTACAAAAGAAGATAAATATGTATTAAAAACACTATCAAAATTATTAGGGCAAACAGATATAGAAGGTCAAGTTAGTCAAATAGAAATAACAGAAAAATTTTTAGAAAGCCAATTAAAAGAAGCACAAAAAGAAAAAGAAAAAAATGAGAAACTATATAGCAAATTAGGAACAACCATAGGGTTAGCGATTGTTATTATATTATGCTAGGAAGGAATTATAAAAATTATGGATATTAACTTATTATTTAAAATAGCAGCAATCGGAATTTTAGTTGCTGTTTTGCATCAAGTTTTAGTAAGAGCAGGAAGAGAAGATCAAGCAATGATGACAACATTAGCAGGATTAGTAATTGTATTAACAATGGTAATAAAAGAAATTAGTGGATTATTTGACACAGTAAGAACTATTTTTAATTTATAAAATAAAAGAAGGGAAACAATGCAAACGTGGAAATCATAAAAATAATTGGAATTAGCCTAATTGGTTTAATAATAATCATATTGCTAAAACAATACAGACCAGAATTTGCAATATATATCAGCATAGCAACAGGACTATTAATTTTAATCCTTGTAATGGACAAATTACAAGGAATAGTATCATTAATACAATCGTTTGCAAATAGAGCCTCAATAAACAGTTCATTTTTGCTATTGCTAATAAAAATAACAGGGATAGCATTTCTATCAGAATTTGCAGTTAGCATTTGCAAAGACTCAGGAGAAAGTGCAATCGCAAGCAAAATAGAAATGGGAAGCAAAATTATAATAATAACAATGTCAATACCAATCATATCAAGCCTATTAGAACTAATATTAAAGATATTACCATGACAAAAATGTGTATCTGGTGCCTGTCCCCACATTGACATTGGACATCGAAATCAAGATAGGAGTACTAATGAAAAATGAAAGAAATAATGAAAAAAGTAACCATATTTTTGGTAATTATGTTTTTTATTTTAGTGCCTAATTCAATTGTAATAGCAAGCCAAGAAGAAGCAATTAAAGAACAACAAGAAGAATACAAAATTCAAGATTTTTTGAATAATTCTAAAAAGTATATGGGAGATGCTTTTGAAAATATAAATATTAAAGATGTATTGCAAGATGCGATAGATGGCGAAGTTGATAATTCGAGCTTTTTAAAAATTGTATTTCGATTACTAGGCAAAGAAGTAGTATCTTCTATAAGAGTAGTAGGAAGTATTTTAGTGATTATTGTTATACATAGCATTTTGAAGGCAATTAGCGAAAGCCTAGAAAATGATGGTATTTCTAAATTGATTTATTATGTGCAATATATATTAATTGTTACAATTATTATGACGAGTTTTACAGATATTGTGAAATTAGTGCAAGATACAACTAATAATTTAATAGGATTTATGAATTTATTAGTACCTCTTTTAATTACTCTTATGATGTCAACAGGAAGTATTACAACAAGTGGAATTTTAGAACCCATAATTTTATTTGCCATTAATTTTATGGGAAATATTATCCAAAATATTATTATTCCATTAATGCTGATTTTTACAAGTTTAGTTATTATTTCAAAAATTTCTGATAACATAAAAATAGACAAGTTATCAAAGATGCTTAAATCAGGGGTGGTATGGTTTTTAGGGATTGTTTTAACAATTTTTGTAGGAATTATTTCTTTAGAAGGAACAATGTCAAGCAGTGTTGATCGGAATAACAGCAAAAACAACCAAAGCAGTTGTAAGTACAGCAATACCGGTAGTAGGAAAAATATTAGGAGATGCAGTGGATACTGTACTTCGGTGGTGGAATTATATTAAAAAATGCAGTAGGTTTTGTAGGTGTTATTGTTATTATAGGAATTTGTATTATGCCAATTATAAAACTACTTGTCTTAACAGCAATATATAAAATACTTTCTGGAGTAACGCAAGTTGTTGCAGATAGTAAAATTACAGATTTATTAGACCAGACAGGAGATGTTTTTAAAATCTTTTTAGCAATATTAAGTAGTATTTCATTTATGATTATTATTGGAACTGCCTTGGTATTAAAGATTTCAAATAGTGGTATGATGAGGTAAAAATATGGTAAAATTTTTAAGTTCGTGGGTAAAGACATTTGGATTGACAGTTGTAATTATATCCATTTTAGAAATGCTATTGCCAAATAATAAAACAAAAAAATATATAAGAGTGGTAATGGGTATTTATGTAGTATTTACAATGATTTCGCCATTTATATCTAACAAGGAAATATTTTCAACATTTTCATCAATTGAAAATATAGAAAATATTGATTTAGATGAATATGCAACAAATCAAACGTCGATGGATAGAAGATTAGAAGAATTGTATGAAGATGAACTAGAAAAAGATATTATAAAAAAATTAGATGAAAAAGGATATGAAGTGAAGAATTGCAAAGTCAAAGTATCTATATCAGGCAAGGAAGAAGAAACGCAAATTACAAAGATTAAGGTGAATGCACAAAAATCAGAAAAAACACAAAAATCGGAAAAAAATGTAGATGATAATGTAGAAAATAAGATAGTTGCAGAAATTCAAAAAATAAAACCAGTTGACACAAGAATTAAAAGCGAAAAAGAAAAATCTGAAAGTCAAAAAGGCTTAGATAAAACTGATATTCAAAACATAAAGAAATTTTTAATAGATGAATATGAGGTGAATGAAAAATGTTTGGAGATAAATTAAAAAAGTTAATTCCAAAAAATTTGAAACAACAAGGAGATCAAGACAATAAAAAGAAAATTGAAAATTTAGTATTTTTTATAGTTTTACTTATTATAACAATTGTAATTATCAATATTGTATGGAATGGAAGTGGAAAAGTAAATAATAACGAAAATAACATTAGTTCTAAACAATTAGCAAGTGCGACCAATAATACAAAACTAAAATCTGAAAAATTAGAAACAGATGAAACAGCATCAGATTTAAAAACAGAACTAGAAAATATTCTTGCAAAAATTCAAGGAGTGGGAGAAGTTAAAGCATTTATAAATTATTCTGAATCTAGCCAAATTGTTGCAATGTACAATGAAACAACCAAGACGAGCAACACAGAAGAAAGTGATACATCAGGAGGTACAAGGAAAATAGAAGAAACAGACTCGCAAAAAGATATTATTTATGAAGAAGATGACAATGGCACAAAAAAGCCAATTACACAAAAAGTAATTGAACCAAAATTAGAAGGTGCAATTATAACTGCAAAAGGAGCAAGTAATCCTGAAACAAAAGCAAATATCATACAAGCAGTAGAAGCCGTAACAGGGCTATCTGCTCACAAAATACAAGTGTTCGAAATGAATTAGGTGTTTTTTGGGACGGGGCAAAAAAACACCCAATCGAAACGGAGAAAGGAATGAAATTTTTTATGAAGGTTATTAAGAAAAATCAAATTATTGTATATGTTGTTGTTTTAATTTTAATGGTGGCAGGTTATTTAAATTATACAAGTTACACTGAAAAGCAGGTGGCTCTTGAAACTGCAATGCAGATGGAATCAAAAGATGGCGTAGAACTAGCAGATATTGGTGATGCAACTTTGGTAAATAGTAATGATGTTACTTCTTTAGAAGGAAATGATATCCAAGATACGCAAGAAACAAAGGAAACAAAAGAAGCACAAGAAAACAAAGTAATTCAAGATGTGCAAGAGATTAAAGAAACACAAGAAAACCAAGAAACGAAAGAAGTGCAAGCAACTCAAGAAGTTAAAGAAACTGCATCAAATTCAACAGACGATTACTTTGTACAATCTAAATTAGAAAGAGAATCAATGTATTCACAAATGCTTGAAACATACGAAAACGTCTTAAATAGTGAACATTCATTAGAAACACAAAGGCAGTCTGCAACACAAGAAATAGAAAAAATAAACAAAACAAAAAATGCTATTATGATATGCGAAAATTTAATAAAAACAAAGGGATTTGAAAACAGCATAATATTTGTAAATGGGGAAAGTGTAAATGTAATTATTAGAGCAGACGAACTAAAACAAGAAGAAATTGCGCAAATTCAAAACATTGTATCAAGAGAAATACAAAGTAAAATTGAAGATATACACATAACAAACAAATAAAATACATATAAAATACAAAAAAGGGCAAAAAAATAAGCCCTTATTTTTTTAGGCACTACGAGTCATTTTTCTAATATATTTTCCTATTTCCTCATTAGTCAAATCTAATTCAACAATTAAGTTTTTTAGAACATCTCTTCTTGGTAAATCTTCTTCATTATCAATTCTTACATATTGTCTTAGGCTAATACCAAGAAGTTGGGACATTTTTTCTTGCGTGTATTTTTTTGCTTTTCTTTTTTCTTTTATCATATGCTCCCCCTAAATATTAACTTTAGAATAATTATTACACAAATTTTTCAATAATTGTATCGACATTTAATGTCATAACGACATTTTATTCATAGGGTTAGATTGAATTTTTGATTTTATGATGAAAAAAATGGAAAAAAATGTTATAATAAATTAAAAATTTACACAAAATAAGAGATTGAACAATATAATACACCACTACTAGAAATAGAGATAAAACAAAGTGGAGTAATGATAAAATGTAATCCTTCAAAAACTTATATGGAACTATTAAACAAAATGAAGGGTAAAAATGTCCAAATAAATGTCCATAAAAATGTCCAAATAAATGACTATGAAAAATTAAGCAAAATTGAAAAATTGGTATTAGAAATTATATTAGAAAATCCAGAAATTACACAGGTTAATATAGCAACAAAATTGGATAAAGCACCTAAAACAATACAAAGAGGAATAGCATCATTAAAAGAAAAAGGAATAATAGAAAGGATTGGTTCAAACAAAAAAGGCTATTGGAAAGTGATGAATTAAAAATTAAAATTCCAAACGTGTCTAGAGTTTTTTATGCACTGTTGCAAAATTGAATAAAAAAAGAAGATGATATAAACCAAATAACTCACAAAAAATTTCCCAAAACTGTTGTAAAAAAAATAATTATTGATATAATAATAAAAGAAAAACGAGAAAACATTAAGAAGGAGGATTATTAATAATGTTAAAAAAAGTAGGAATATTAGCAAATGGAGGAGACGTATCTGGATTCAACGCAGTTATAAGAGCAATAGTAAAAACAGCAGAAAATCATGATATAGAATGCTATGGAATTATCGATGGATATAATGGACTACTAAAAAAAGACTTCCAATTATTATCAACAGCAGCAAATGGAGAAGCAATTGGAATATTGCCAATGGGAGGCTCAATAATTGGTTCTTCTACAAATGCCAACTTATTCAACTATAAAATAGTAAATGAAGATGGAACAGTAGAATACAAAGATATGTCAGACGAAGCAATAAAAAACATAAAAGAATTTGGATTTGACTGTATATTTACACTAGGAGGAGATGGAACACAAAAATCAGCAAGAGATTTTTCAACAAAAGGAGTAAATGTTATAGGAGTTCCAAAAACAATTGATAACGACGTTGCATGTACAGAAATCACATTTGGATACAACACAGCAGTATCAGTAGCAATGGAAGCAATAGATAGATTACACACAACAGGAGCAACACATCATAGAATTATGGTATTAGAAGTTATGGGAAGATATGCCCGGATGGATTGCCTTAGAAGCAGCAATAGCAGGAGGAGGAGATGTTGCATTAATTCCGGAAATTCCTTATGATATAAACAGAGTGGCAGAAAAAATTGAAAACAGAAAAAAGAGAGGAAAAAATTTCAGTATTGTAATAGTTGCAGAAGGTGCTAAACCAAAAGGAGGAGAATTAACAATACTTGGAACTCGTGATAATGGTTCAGGTGTTGACAATACAAAACTAGGTGGAGTAGGACAAGTTGTTGCAAAGCAATTAGAAGAACTAACAGGATTAGAAGCAAGAAACACAACATTAGGCTATATGCAAAGAGGTGGAACACCAACAGCATTTGATAGAGTACTTTCTACAAAATATGGAACAAAAGCAATGGAACTTGCATTAGAAGGAAAATTTGGAACATTAGCAGTAATCAAAAACGGAAAACTAGATAGTGTATCTTTAGAAGAAGTAGTAGGAAAAAATACAAAAATAGGAGCTGTATCTGGAAACACAGAAGAAAGCAATTTAAGAAAAGTTCCAATGGATCATGATTTAATAAAAACTGCAAGAAGTGTAGGTATAAATCTAGGGGATTAGACCCAAAATAAAAACTAAGGAGGAGAAAAAAATGAGTACAAAATTCGTACTAAACGAAACATCATATTTTGGCAAATGGGCAAGAGAAGAACTTGCAAATGAAATTAAAAAGAGAGGATTCACAAAAGTATTTTTAGTAAGTGACGAGGCTTTAGTAGAAGCAGGAGTAACAGCAAAAGTAGAGGAAATACTAAAAAAAGAAAAAATAAAATACAAACTATACTCTAAAATAAAACCAAATCCAACTATCAAAAACGTAACAGATGGTGTAAAGGCTTGTAAACTTTCAAAGGCAGATGTTATTGTTGCAGTAGGTGGAGGTTCTAGCATTGACACAGCAAAAGGAATTGCAATTGTTATGACAAATCCAGATAGAGCAGATGTAAAATCATTAAATGGGCTATCAAACACACAAAATAAGGCAATGCCAATAATAGCACTTCCAACAACAGCAGGAACAGCAGCAGAAGTAACAATAAATTATGTTATAACAGATGAAGATGCAAAAATAAAAATGGTATGTGTAGATCCAAATGATATACCAATTTTATCAATAGTAGATTCAGAATTAATGGCATCTATGCCAAAAAGTTTAGCAGCAGCAACAGGAATGGATGCATTAACACATGCAGTAGAAGGTTATATTACAAAAGCACACAACGATATGTCAGACATGTTTCATATGAAGGCAATTCAGATGATATTTAAATACTTGCCATCAGCTGTTAATCAAAAAAATGAAGAAGCAATTGAAAAAATGGGAATGGCGCAATATATAGCAGGAATGGGATTTTCAAATGTAGGACTTGGAATTGTTCATTCAATGGCTCATCAATTAGGAGCAGTATATGATACCCCACATGGAATTGCAAATGCAATGTTATTGCCAACTGTTATGAGATTTAATGGAGAAGACCCAGCAACAGCACAAAGATTTAGAGAAATACTTGTAAACATTGGAAGACCAGATGCAGAAAACTTAAATGACCAAGATGTTATAAATACATTTGTATGGATGATATCAGAATTAAGCAAAGCAGTTGGAATTACACAAACAATAAAAGATTATGGAGCAAAAGAAGAAGATTTTGAAATGCTAGCAGATAAAGCAATGCAAGACCCTTGCAAACCAGGAAATCCAAGAGAAGTATCAAAAGAAGATTTTATAGAATTATATAGAAGAGCAATGTAAATTTTAAGAGTTGCAATTAAAAATTAGGAGGAGAAAGAAATGGAGAACGATTTTAAACAAAGAGTAAAAGCAAGCAACTCAGAAGATGAAAAAACTAGAATATATGCACTTATTGTAAAGTTTTATGAAAGTGAAACAGAATTAACAGAAGAAGAAAAGCAAGAATATTTATCAATAGATTCAGAAAAAATCCATAGTAATACCATGTATGCATTATGGTATATGGCAAAAGAATACATGCAAAGAGGAAAAGTTGATGAATTTACATTTGAAAGAGCGACAAAAATGAAAAAATCTCCTATAAATTTAAAAGACCAAATTACTGAAGAAATGAAAAAAGACCCTAGACCATGGATTAAAAAAGGACAACAGGAGGGAGAACCACGATGAACAATAAATATAACCCAAAAGATTTTGAAGAAGAACTATACAAATCTTGGGAAGAAAAAGGCTATTTTAAACCAAGCATGGACAAAAGCAAAGAAAGTTATTGTATAATGATGCCACCACCCAATGTAACAGGAAAATTACATATGGGTCATGCTTTAGATGACACAATTCAAGATATTTTAATTAGATTCAAAAGAATGCAAGGATATAACACCTTATGGCTTCCAGGAAGTGATCATGCATCTATTTCAACAGAAATGAAAATTGTTCAAAAACTAAAAGCAGAAGGAAAAACTAAACAAGATTTAGGAAGAGAAAAATTTATTGAAGAAGCATGGGACTGGACCAAACTATATGGAGGAACTATTCAAGAGCAACAAAGAAAATTAGGATGTTCTTGTGATTGGGAAAGAAGAAGGTTTACATTAGATGAAGGTTTATCTGATGCAGTTCTAGAACAATTTGTAAACTTATACAAAAAAGGACTAATCTATAAAGGAAAAAGAATGGTAAACTGGTGTACCAACTGTAACACATCTATATCTGATGCTGAAGTAGAACACAAAGAAGAAATGTCACACTTATGGCACATTAGATACAAAGTAAAAGGAGAAGATAAATATATTGTTGTTGCAACCACAAGACCTGAAACCATGCTTGGAGATACTGCAGTTGCAGTACATCCAGAAGATGAAAGATACAAAGACTTAGTCGGAAAAACTTGTATTTTACCAATTATGAATAAAGAAATACCAATAATTGCAGATGAATTTGTAGAAAAAGAATTTGGAACAGGAGCAGTAAAAATAACTCCAGCCCATGATATGAATGACTATCAAGCAGGGCTAAGACACAACTTAGAAATAATAGAAGTATTTGATGAAAATTTCAAAATGGGAAACTTAGTTCCAGAATACAAAGGGATGAATTTATTAGAAGCAAGAGAAAAAATCGTAGAAAAATTAAAAGAAATAGGAGCACTAGTAAAAGAAGAAGAATATCTTCACAATGTTGGTAAATGTGAGAGATGTAAAAATACAATAGAGCCAAAAATATCAGAGCAATGGTTTGTAAAAATGAAAGACTTAGCAGAACCAGCAATAAAAGCAGTAAGAGATGGCGATGTCAAATTTGTTCCAAAAAGATATGAAAAAACATACTTTAATTGGATGGAAAACATTCAAGATTGGTGTATTTCAAGACAATTATGGTGGGGACACAGAATACCTGCATATTATTGTAAAGATTGCGGACATATGATGGTTGCAAAAACCAAACCAGAAACTTGCGAAAAATGTAACTCGAATAATTTAGAGCAAGACCAAGATACCTTAGACACATGGTTTAGTTCTGCATTATGGCCATTTTCAACTCTTGGCTGGCCAAACAAAGAAGCAGAAGATTTGAAAGTATTTTATCCAACAAATGTCTTAGTAACAGGATATGACATTATATTCTTTTGGGTTGCAAGAATGGTATTTTCAGGCTTAGAAGTAATGAACAAAAAACCATTTAGTGATGTTTTAATACATGGAATTGTAAGGGATAGCCAAGGAAGAAAAATGTCAAAAACTCTAGGAAATGGTGTAGACCCAATCGAAGTAATAGATAAATATGGAGCAGATAGCTTAAGATTTTCTGTGCTATCTGGAACAACAATGGGAAATGACATAAAATACATGCCAGAAAAATTGGAGCAAGCATCAAACTTTGCAAATAAAATATGGAATGCTGCAAAATTTATTCTAAACAATTTAGCGCCAAAAGAAGAAGTTTTAGCATTTGAAGAATCAATAAAAGACAAAGAAACTGAAAAATACAAATCAGAAGGTTTAAAAATTGAAGACAGATGGATTTTAAATAAATTAGATAATTTAATAAAAACTGTTACAAAAAATATGGAAGAATATGACCTAGGAGTAGCGTTAGACAATATTTATAGTTTTATTTGGAATGAATTTTGTGATTGGTATATAGAAATAGTAAAAACTAGATTATATAGCGAAAATAAACAAGAAAAAGTCCAAGCAAGTTTTGTTTTAAATTATGTATTTAGCAATAGTTTAAAATTATTACATCCATTTATGCCATTTGTAACATCTAAAATTTATTCTGAATTAATTAATAATGATGGTAAAGAATTAATGATATCTAATTGGCCAGAAATAAAACAAAGAGTAGATTATGATGCAAAAAATGACATTATAGAAAAAATAAAAGAAATTATAATAGAAATACGTAATGTAAGAGCAGTAAAAAACATACATCCATCTAAAAAAGCAGATTTAATATTTGTAACTCCGAAATATAAAGAGGAATTAGAAGAAGCACAAGATTTTATATTAAAATTAGGCTTTGGAAAAACAATAAAAATAGAAAGTTCAAAAACAGATATTCCGGAAGATTCTATACAAATAATAAAAGATGAAATAGAGTTATATATGCCATTAGAGGGATTAATAGATAAAGAAGAAGAACAAAAAAGGAAAGAACAAGAAAAAGAAAGATTAGAACAAGAAGTAGCAAGATGTGAAAAAATGTTATCTAATCCAGGATTTATTAACAAAGCGCCACAAGCCAAAATAGAAGAAGAAAAAGCAAAACTTGAGAAATACAAGTCAATGCTTGAAAAATTATAATAATATAAAAAGAAGACACTTTAAAAAATTTAAGGTGTCTTTTAAATTGTATTAAAATGTCGAAAAGTTCTTACAAATCGACAAAACTTCTACGATTTCGCTCTTGGAAAATAATGGAAAACATATTATAATCTAAAAAGAAAAACGGAAGGAGGTAAATATGGAATCAAAATTTTATGAAAAGGACAAGCTGTTAATTTTTAAGATTAAAGAAGAAATTGATGATTGTAGTGTACAAAAGATAAGGAGGAGAGCAGATTATGAAATGGAAAGATATATGCCTAAAAAAGTTATATTTGATTTTAATAGTGTTACTTTCATGGACAGTGCAGGAATAGGAATGATAATTGGAAGGTACAAATTCGCCAATATAATAGGTGCAGAATTTGGTGTTGCAAACTTAACACAAAGTGTAAGAAAAATATTTGATATGAGTGGAATTTTAAAATTAATTCCAGATGCAACAGAAGAAAGGAGAAATGTATTAAAATGAAAGATAACTTTGATAATGAAATGAAATTAGAATTTATTAGCAAAGAAACTAATGAAGCATTTGCAAGAATTGCAGTTGCAGCCTTTGTATCTGCACTTGACCCAAGTATAGAAGAACTTGCAGATGTTAAAACAGCGGTATCAGAAGCAGTAACTAATTGTATTATCCATGGATATGAAAATAAACAAGGGATAGTAAAAATAATAGGAAAAATAGACAAAAACAAAGTAATATTAGAAATTTCAGATACAGGAAAAGGAATTGAAAACATCGATATGGCAAAAGAGCCATTATACACAACAAAACCAAATTTAGAAAGATCAGGAATGGGTTTTACAATAATGGAAAGTTTTATGGATGAAGTGCAAGTAGAATCTATTGTGGATTTAGGCACTAAAGTAACCATGAGCAAAACAATAAAACCTAAAACAGAAGAAGAAAAAGAAATAGGTGTTGGATATGTACAAAAATGATTTTGAAGCAATAAAAAAAGCTCAGGAACGGAGACAATTTTGAATTAGAAAAATTAATTGAAAGAAATAATGGATTAATTTGGAGTATTGTAAAAAGGTTTCAAGGAAGAGGATATGAAATAGAAGATTTATATCAAATTGCGTGTATGGGCTTTATAAAATCAATAAAGCGTTTTGATTTAAGTTTTGACGTTAAATTATCAACTTATGCTGTACCATATATGATTGGAGAAATAAAAAGATATATTAGAGATGATGGACCAGTTAAAGTTAGTAGAAGTATAAAAGAGTTAGCAATTAAAATAAATGAGTTACAAAAAGAATATTTTTATAAAAAAGGTAAAGAAATAACTATAAATCAAATAGTAAAAGAATTAAAAAGTTCAAAAGAAGATGTTATCCTTGCTTTAGAATCTACAAATAATGTAGAATCAATAGAAGGAAATAGTTATATAAATCAAAAAGACGGAAATACAATCAGCTTATTAGAAACGTTAAAAGATGAACAAAATGAAGAAGAAATTATAACAAATAAACTTACCATTAAGGAATTAATAAAAGGTTTAGACATAAGAGATAGAGAAATTATTTTATTAAGATTTTTTAAAGAAAAAACACAATCAGAAGTAGCAAAAATTTTAGGAATTACACAAGTACAAGTTTCGAGAACAGAACGAAAAATTCTGGGAGAAATGAGAAAGAAATTAACGTATCAACTTTTTTAATACAAGGAGGAGATGTAATTGTGAAAAAATTTTTGTTATATTTTTTTGCCTTTGTATTTATTTGTTTTTTATTACCAGCAATGTTGACAAGAACAGAAATTCCAACATCAAGTGCTAAAGTTGAAGAAGAAAAAGTTGAAGAAGGAAAAGCAGAAGAGGGAAAAAAGGAAGCAACTGCCAAAACAGAAGAAAAACAAGATGATAAAAAATATGATTATAAAAAATATGGTACAGTTCAGTTATTACACAAAGAAACAGGACAAGTAGAAAGTGTTGAATTGGATACATATTTAGTAAATGTTGTATCAGCAGAAATGCCTGTAGACTATGAAATTGAAGCATTAAAAGCACAAGCAGTAGTTGCAAGGACATATACTATTTACAAAATAAATAACAAAAAACATGAAAATGCAGATATATGTGATGATTCAAATTGCTGTCAGGCATGGATTTCAAAAGAAAATAGATTAGAAAGATGGGAAGAGAGCAAAAGACAAAGCAATTGGGCAAAAATTGAACAATGTGTAAAAGCAACAAAGCGGAAAAATTATTACATATCAAAATCAGCCAATTAATGCGTTTTTCCATTCTAATAGTGGAGGAAAAACAGAAATTCCTGTAAATGTTTGGGGAGGAAGCGGATATCCTTATTTGCAAGTGGTAGAAACGGCAGGAGAAGAAGGTTATTCACAGTATCTTTCAGAGGTGGAAATTTCAAATGATGAATTAATTAATAAATTAAAAACAAAGTATCAAGATATTCAAATTGATTTTTCAAAAGAAGATGACATAAAAATATTGGAGTATACAGATGGCAACAGAGTAAAAACAGTCAAATTTGGAAATCATAATCTTTCAGGAGTAGAAGCAAGAACAATTTTTAATTTAAAATCTGCAAATTTTGAAATAACAAAACAAGATGGAAAAATCAAATTTACAGTAAAAGGATATGGACATGGAGTTGGAATGAGCCAAACAGGAGCAGATAGCCTTGCAAAACAAGGAAAAAATTTTGAAGAAATTATTCATCATTTTTATACAAATGTGGAAATTAAAGAAATGAATTCCGTTTAATATGTATAATCTTTTCAAAATAGGAAATAATTTTATTAATAAAACTATTTAAGGAGGATTATATGAGAAGACAAAATAGAAAATCAAATGTGCAGAATAAAACTTTAACAGACAAAATTATTTTATATGCAGGGATTGGAATTGCTATTTTAGCAGTTATTGTCATTGCTTTATTTGTATATAGCAAAAGTTTGAGTGACGATGTAAAAAATAGTACAATGAGCCTAGAGAAAATGGCAAATATTGCAAGCAACAGTCAAAATACCCAAAACTCTTCACAAGAAACAGAAAGTGCTAGTACAGAAATTGGAAAATCAGTAGAAGAATCAAGTAATGAAACTAAAAACGAAGTACAAACTACACTTCAAAACACAACACAAAACACAATGCAAAGTACAACACAAAGTATTGCTAAAAATGATGCAGAAAAAGTAACACAAAATACAGCTAAAACAGAAACAAAAGCAGAGACAAAAAACGAAACAAAAACTAAAACGGCAAAAGAAGAAAATAAAGCAGAAGAAATCAAAAAAGAGTTAAAGTTTGAAAAACCAGTAAAAGGAGACATTGTAAGAGAATATGCAAAAGATAATCTAATATACTCAGACACTTTACAAGAATGGACAACACATCTAGGAATAGATATAAAAGCAGAAAAAACAACAGTAGTAAACTCTGCAGAAGCAGGAACAGTAAAATCAATAAAAAATGATCCACGATATGGATTAACAATAGTAATTGACCATGGAGATGGATATCAAACAATTTATTCTAATTTACTAACATCTGAATATGTAGTAGAAGGAGAAAAAGTAGAAAAAGGACAAGCAATAGGTACAGTTGGAAACACAGCAGTATTTGAAATTACAGATGAACCACATTTACATTTTGAAATACTAAAAGACTCTCTACAAGTAGACCCAAGCATCTATATAAAATAGTGTAATTTAAAAAAATGTCAAAAATATGTTTGACATTTTTTTGTTTGTATGATATTATAATGACAAATATGGAAATGGAGTGATAAAAATGCCTAGAAAAAGACCAGAATTAAATAAAAGAGAAAAAGCAATATTAAAATTTATTGAAAAACAAATTATGACACAAGGATATCCACCATCAGTAAGAGAAATAGGAAAAGCAGTAGGTTTAAGTTCAACAGCAACAGTACATGGATACTTAGCAAAATTAGAAGATAAGGGATATATCAAAAAACAAGACAAAAAAGGAAGAACTTTAAGATTATTAAAAGGTGGATCAGGAGAACCAAAAAAGACCTCAAGCAAAGATTTTTATACACAAAAAGAATTAGTAGAAGTTCCAATTGTTGGTAGAATTACAGCAGGAGAGCCAATTTTAGCAGTTGAAAACATAACAGATACTTTCCCAATTCCAATTGATTTTGTTGGAAATTCTGAAAGTTTTATGCTTACTGTTAGAGGAGAAAGCATGATAGAAGCTGGAATTTTAGATGGGGATTACATATTAGTAAAAAAACAAAATACAGCAAATAATGGAGAAATTGTTGTAGCATTAATTGGAGATGAAGCAACAGTTAAAACATTTTATAAGGAAAAAGATCATATTAGATTACAACCAGAAAATTCTACAATGGACCCAATTATTGTGCCAACTTGTGAAATACTAGGAAAAGTTGGTGGAGTATTCAGAAAAATGTAATGAAATTCACTAAAAATTCACATAAATAAAGTTGACAAATAAGCACTGTATCAAATATAATTTAAGATACAGTGTTTATTTATTAAAAGCAACCTAATTAAGAAACAATAAAAGCATAGTGAAATCGTAATAAATATGCCAAGTAATAAACTAAAATAAAAAATAAAAACGAGAAAGGAAGGAACAATGTTTAAAGTCTTAAAAAATTTAAAACAATCATTCTGGTCAGTACTTATAATAATAATTTTATTATGTGTTCAAGCAACCGCTGACTTAGCACTGCCAGACTATACATCAAAAATTGTAAATGGAGGAATTCAAGCAGGCGGAATAGAATCAGCAGTACCCGAAATAGTAGCTAAAGAAGATATGGAAGATCTGCTACTATTTACAGACAAAGATGAAGAAATTCTAGGCAAATACACTTTAATTGGAGACACACCAAATGAAGATGAAACAAAAATCACAGATAAGTATTTAGGCAAAGAAAAAAATATAGAGCCAGATTCAATATACATATTAAAAGATATCAATGACAGTGAAAAAGAAGAATTTGAGAAAATAATTGCTACACCTCTTATGATATTAACTACTGTAGAAGACGAAGAAACGGCAACTCAAATTAAAGATAAAATGACAGAAGGTATGACTGAAATTCAAAAGCAGATGTTTGCTTCACAAAATTTGATGGAACTTATTAAGAACATGCCAGAAATTCAAAGAGACCAAATGTTATCAAACTTTACAACACAAATAGACCAAATGTCAGATTCAATAAAAAGTCAAGCAGCAGTTAGTTCTGTAAAAACAATATACAAAAATGTTGGAGTAGACACAGATAAACTTCAAAATGATTATATTCTATTTACCGGATTGCAGATGCTAGGTGTTGCATTAATTAGCATGGTATCAGCTGTTGTAATTATGTTACTATCAGCAAGAGTTGCTGCCAAACTTGGAAGGACATTAAGAGAAAAAGTATTTAAAAAAGTAACATCTTTTTCAAATAAAGAATTATCAGAATTTTCAACAGCATCATTAATAACACGTAGTACAAATGATGTTCAACAAATACAAATGTTACTTGCGATGCTATTTAGAGTAGTAGTATATGCACCAATTATGGGAATAGGAGGTTTCACAAAAGTACTTACAAACACTGATAATGGCATGGCATGGGTAATTGGAGTTGCAATTTTAGCAATATTATTTGTAATAGGAACATTATTTATTGTTGCTATGCCAAAATTTAAAAAATTACAAGATTTAATAGATAGACTAAACCTTGTATCAAGAGAAATTTTAACAGGATTGCCAGTAATTAGAGCATTCAACACAGAGAAAAAAGAAGAATCAAGATTTGAAAAAGCAAACTTTGACTTAATGAAGACAAACATCTTTGTAAACAGGGCAATGTCTATGATGATGCCACTTTTAATGTTTATTATGAACTCAATTGCAATTCTAATAATATGGGTAGGAGCCCATAGCATAAATGAAGGATTAATACAAGTAGGAGATATGATGGCATTTATCCAATACACAATGCACATTGTAATGTCTTTCTTAGTAATTTCAATGATTTCTATTATGCTACCAAGAGCTGCAATATCTGCAAGACGTATAAATGATGTATTAGAAAAAGATATAAGTATAAAAGATGCTAAAAACACAAAGAAATTTGATGCAAATAAAAAAGGATTAGTAGAATTTAAAAATGTATCTTTCCGTTATCCTGATGCCGATACAGAAATATTATCAGACATTGATTTTGTTGCAAAACCAGGTCAAACAACAGCAATTATTCGGAAGCACAGGAAGTGGAAAATCAACAATTGTAAATTTATTACCAAGATTTTATGACGTGACAGGTGGAGAAATTTTAATAGATGGTGTAAACATAAAAGAAGTTTCGCAAAAAGACTTAAGAGACATCATTGGATTTGTACCACAAAAAGGAGTATTGTTCTCAGGAACAATAGCATCAAACATTAAATATTCAGATGAAAATATGTCAGATGAAAAAATGTATGAAGCAGCCCAAATAGCACAAGCAACCGAATTTATAGAAAGCAAAGAAAACAAATATGATGATCCAATTTCACAAGGTGGAAGCAACGTTTCCGGAGGACAAAAACAACGTTTATCTATTGCAAGAGCCATTGCAAAAGACCCAGAAATATTTGTATTTGACGATAGTTTTTCAGCATTAGACTTTAAAACAGACAGTAAATTAAGAGAAGAATTATCAAAAATAACAAAAAATAAAACAGTTATAATTGTAGCACAACGTATAAACACAATTTTAAATGCAGATCAAATTATAGTATTAGAAGAAGGAAAAGTAGTAGGAATTGGAACACATGAAGAATTACTTGATAATAACGAAACATATAGACAAATTGCACTTTCACAATTATCAGAAGAAGAATTAAGAAAGAAAGGAGACAACTAAATATGCCAAGATTAAGACAAACTACAGAAAAGCCAAAAAACTTTAAAGCAACAACCAAAAAATTAATTACAACATATTTAGCCAAATACAAAATAGCATTATTGGTTGTTTTCGTATTTGCAATTGGAAGTACAATTTTTACAATTATTGGACCTAAAATTCTTCGGAAATGCAACAACAGAAATTTTTAATGGAATAATGAATAAATTATCTGGTGGAAGTGGAATAGACTTTGCAAAAGTAGGCGGAATTGCAATTACGTTATTAATTTTATATATTATAAGTGCAATTTTTGCTTTTATTCAAGGATTTACAATGACAGGAGTATCACAAAAATTAACTTATAAACTAAGAAATGATTTAGCCCAAAAAATAAATAAATTGCCAATGAAATACTTTGATAGCAAAAAACATGGAGAAGTATTATCAATAATTACAAACGATATTGACACTTTAAGCATGAACCTAAACCAAAGCATCACACAAATTATAACATCAATATGCACAATAATTCGGAATATTAATAATGATGCTTTCTATTAGTTGGCAAATGACAATTATTTCTCTAATAATTCTTCCAATAGCAGGGCTATTAGTAAAAATAATTGTTGGAAAATCACAAGGTTTCTTCCAAAAACAACAAGCATATCTTGCAACTGTAAATGGTCAAGTAGAAGAAATTTATGGGGGATTAAACATTGTAAAAGTATTCAATGGAGAAAATAAAGTAATAAAAGAATTTGAAAAAGCAAATGAAGATTTATATCATTCAGGCTGGAAATCACAATTCTTATCACGGATTAATCCATCCAATTATTAATTTTATTTCTAACATTGGATACGTTGGAGTTGCTGTTGCAGGTGGATATTTAGCAATTAATGGAACAATAACAGTTGGAAACATTCAAAGTTTTATACAATATAATAAGCAATTTACAAACCCATTAAACCAAATTGCACAAATATCAGCAACTTTGCAAGCAATGATTGCAGCAGCAGAAAGAATATTTGAATTTATAGAGCAACCAGAAGAAATAGAAACGAAAAAAGGAGAAATAGATACAAATTCTCTAAAAGGAAATATAGAATTTAACCACGTAAAATTTGGATATAATCCAGAAGAAATTGTTATAAAAGACTTTAATGCTAACATAAAAGAAGGTCAAAAAATAGCAATTGTTGGACCAACAGGAGCTGGAAAAACAACAATGGTTAAACTATTAATGAGATTTTATGACGTGTTAAGTGGAGAAATATTAATTGATGGACATAATATCAAAGACTTCGAAAGAGGCAACCTTCGTAAAATGTTTGGCATGGTTTTACAAGATACATGGTTATTTGGTGGAACTGTAACAGAAAACATAAAATACGGAAATGAAAATGCAAATGAAACACAAGTAATAGAAGCAGCAAAAGCAGCCCATGTGCATCATTTTATAAAAACATTGCCAAAAGGATATAGCTCTATATTAAACGAAGAATCAGACAACATATCAGCAGGTCAAAAACAACTACTTACTATTGCAAGAGTAATTTTAGCAAATCCAAAAATATTAATTTTAGATGAAGCAACAAGTTCAATTGATACTAGAACAGAGTTACAAATACAAGATGCTATGGATAATTTAATGAAAGGTAGAACAAGTTTTATTATTGCACATAGATTATCTACAATAAAAAATGCTGATTTAATATTAGTAATGAATCATGGAGACATTATAGAACAAGGCACACATGAAGAATTACTTGCAAAAGATGGATTTTATGCAGAATTATATAATAGTCAATTTGAAGAAGTAGAAGACTAAAGGTGTTTTTTGGGACGGGGCAAAAAAACACCTTCGTAATTAAAAAATAAAATAAAATATAATTAAATTAAAAATAGAAGTTAAGGTGTTTTTTTGCTCCGTCCCAAAAAACACCAAGGAGACAAAAATATGAGTGATGTAAAATGGACTAAAGAACAACAAGACGCAATATACGAAAAAGGCTATAACATACTAGTTGCAGCAGCAGCACGGAAGTGGAAAAACAGCAGTACTAGTCGAAAGAATTATTCATAAAATAATAGACGAAAAAGTAGACATAGACAAACTATTAGTAGTTACATTTACCAACAGTGCTGCTTCAGAAATGAGAGAAAGAGTATTAGATGCAATTTACAAAAAATTAGAAGAAGAACCTGAAAACGAAAATTTGCAAAGGCAAATAACACTACTAAACAAATCAAGCATTTGCACAATAGATGCCTTTTGTTTAGAAGTAGTTAGAAACAACTTTTATGAACTAGAAAACATATCACCAAACTTTAGAATAGCAGATCAAGCAGAAATAGAATTGTTGAAGCAAGAAGTATTAGAAAATATTTTTGAAGCAAAATACGAATCAGAAGACAAAGACTTTGAAAAATTAATAAATACATATACAAGTTACAGAGATGACACACCATTAAAAGAGCTAGTCCTAAAAATATATTCTTATATCCAAAGTGACCCATTCCCAGAAAAATGGTTAAAAGAAAAAATTGAAATGTTCAACATAGATGAAAGTTTGCTAGAAGAAGACTTTAGTAAAACACCATGGGGGAAAATACTACTAAAACAAATGGAAGAAGAACTAATAGATGCAATTTTAAAACTAGAAGCATTAGGAAAAAAAGTATCGGTTGAAGAAGAATTAGAAAGTACATACCAAACAATAAGAAAAGATATAGAACTATATGAAGAAATAAAAAATAATTTGGACAACTGGGACAAAAGCTATGAAATGGCACATAATTTAAAATTTGCTATATGGCCAAGCAAAAAGAGTGAATTAGAAATAAAAGAAATAGCAAAAGAAATAAGAAGTGACTTAAAAGATAAAATAAAAAAGAAATTAGGCAAAATATTTAGCAGTAATTCAAAAGAAGCAAGACAAGACATAAAAGATATGTATTATATCTTAAGTAAATTACAAAACTTAATATTAGAATTTTCTCAAGAGTTTGCCAATCGAAAAAGAGAAAAAAACATTGTAGACTTTAGTGATATCGAGCACTTTGCCCTTAAAATACTAGAACGGCTCTAATGAAATTGTAAAAAAATATCAAGACAAATATGAAGAAATAGCAATTGATGAATATCAAGATAGCAACTTAGTACAAGAATATATTTTAACATCTATTTCAAGAGGAAATAATATATTTATGGTAGGAGATGTAAAACAAAGTATTTACAAATTTAGACAAGCCATGCCACAATTATTTTTAGATAAATATGAAACTTACCAAAAAAAAGAAGCTAAAAAGCAAGATGAAGACCTAAAAATTCAACTATTTAAAAACTTTAGGAGCAAAGAAAAAATATTAGAATTTACAAATATAGTTTTTCAAAACATCATGAGCAAAAATTTAGGAGACATTAACTATAATAAAGAAGAATATTTAAATTTGGGTAGTTCTTATCCTGAAACAGAAAATAAGCAAAACGAAAAAATAGAAATTTACATTATTGATCCATCACTAGAAGGAGAAGAAGAGGAAGAAGAACCTGAGCAAGAATTTGAGCAAGATTTTGAACAAGAAGAATATCAAGACATAGAGCAAGAAGACGAAAAAAACATTATAGAAGCCGAGTTAGAAGCCAAATTTGTTGCAAACAAAATAAAAAAATTAATAGAAAGCAAATTTCAAGTATGGGATAAAAAGCAAGAAAAATATAGAGACATTACATATAAAGATATTGTTATATTGCTTAGAACCACTAAAACTTTAGCACCAATTTATGAACAAGAAATATTAAATTTACAAATGCCAGTATTTTCTGACAGTTCGCAAGAATACTTGGATTCAATAGAAATTCAAAACATCTTAAGTTTGCTAAAAATTATAGACAATCCAATGCAAGATATTCCATTAGTTGCTGTTATGAGGTCAACAATTGGCAAATTTACAGATGACGAGTTAATACAAATACGCCTAGCAGATAAAAAAGACTGCTTTTATAAGTGTGTTCAAAAAGCAAGATTATCAGTTGATGAAAAATTAAGAAAAAAAATAGAACAATTTTTAAACCAGTTAGAAGAATGGAGAAAAGAGCAAGAATACCTAGCTTTGGATGAACTAATTTGGAAAATTTATACTGACACTGGTTATTACAACTATGTACGGCTTAATGACAAATGGAAATTTAAGGCAAGCCAACCTTCAAATGTTATTTGAAAGAGCAAAACAATATGAAACTGCAAGTTTTAAAGGATTATACAATTTTCTTCAGTTTATTGAAAAAGTAAAATTAAGTAGTGGAGACATGGGCTCTGCAAAAATACTTGGTGAAAATGACAATGTTATAAGAATAATGAGTATTCATAAAAGCAAAGGTTTGGAATTTCCAGTTGTATTTTTATCAGGAACAGGAAAACAATTTAACCTTACAGATTTAAAGAAAAATTTAATTTTACAACAAGAATTAGGAATTGGAGTAAAATATATAGATTATGAAAAACAAATTAAATATGATACTTTGACAAAATCTGCAATTAAAGAAAAAGTTTACCAAGAGACATTGTCAGAAGAAATGAGAATTCTATATGTTGCCCTAACAAGAGCAAAAGAAAAATTATTTATTACTGGTATAACTAAAAATCACGAAAAATATTTAAAAGAATTAGAAAGCCAAATAGAAAGATATAAAAAACAAGACGAAAAAATTAATCATATTTTAGTAAAAAAGCAAATTAAATTAATAGATTGGATTTTATTAGTTTACTTCTATGAAAAAAAACGTTTAGAAAATTTAGCAGAACTTCATGTATATGATAAAGAGCAAGTTTTAAAAATTTGTGAAAAAATAGATGAAGAAGAAATTAATGTAAAAGAAATTTTGGAAAAAGAAGAAATAGATGAGTTAGAAATTAAAAAAATAGAAGAAATGTTAAATAAAAAATATGAACATGAATTAGCAACTAAAATTCCTACAAAATCATCTGTTACAAAATTAAAGCAGAAAGAAGAAAAGATAGACACTACATTTTCTAAACCGAAATTTACAAGGCAAGATGAAAATAAAGTACTTACAGGAGCACAAAAAGGTACTCTATTACATCTTTGTATGCAAAAATTAGAAATTGGTAAAGATTATACAATAGAAGATGTAAATGATTTAATACAAAGTTTAGTAGAAAAAGAAATGATTACAAATGTAGAAGCAGAAAATATAAGTAAAAATGCAATTTTAGAATTTACTAAGTCAAAAATATGGAAGGAAATGAATTTAGCAAAAGAGATTTACAGAGAGAAACCTTTTTATATTACATTACCTGCAAAAAAAATATATAAAGAAGATGTAGAAGAAGAAATTCTTGTTCAAGGAATTATTGATTTATATTATATAACTGAAAAAGATGAAATTATTTTGGTAGATTATAAGACAGATTTTGTACAAACAGAGCAAGAATTAATAGACAAGTATAAAATACAATTAGATTTATATAAGGAGGCTTTAGAAGAATCTTTAGGTAGAAAAGTTTGCAAAGTATATATATATTCAACTTTTTTAAAGAAGGAAATAGAAATATCTTGAAAATATGCCAAAAATTTGATATACTATTAGTAATTAGTGAAATAAGAAATGGGGAAATAAAATGCAAAAAATATTTTTATGGGTATTAATGATAATAGGGATGTTTATACTTTCAGATTTTCTAATTAATGTTGGTTTAAATTCAATATATAAAGATATAGAAAGAATAGATGATACTGCGCAAATATCAGTTTATCAAGCAGATGCAACATATGTAAATGGAAGAATTAGAGGTATTGTAAAAGAAACTGCAAGCATCGCAAGTAAATATATAGAAGTAGAGTTATATTCTAAAAGAGATGTATTAATGGGAAGAAGATATATTGAAATTGACAATACACTTGAGAATCAATCTTTTGAAGTCCTTTTTAGAGCAAAAGATGTAGAATATTACAAAATTAATTTAGTTGATAATAAACAAGAAGGACCAGAACTAGAAATTATTCCAAAAGAGATGACAAAGCCAGAAATTATAGTTTTAACAGCAATAACTTTCTTAATATTCTGGGGATAATAATAAGTATAAATAGGAAAAAGAGCAAGCAACGTGGGATGTTTGCTCTTTTTTGACGCATTAATATTACGAAAAAATTACAGTTATATTACATTTACGTTACTTGTATTGAAAGAGCAAAAAAAGTATGTTACAATCAAAAAGTAAATTGGTAGAACGAATTAAACATAATATAAAAAAGAAAGAAAAAGGAGGGAAAAAAACAAAAGAAAAACTAAAAAATAAAAGGGGAGGAAAAGAAAGAAAAAAGTGGAAAAGCAAAAATTTAAAGAACAAAAAGCAATAACATTAATAGCGCTAGTAATAACAATAGTAGTACTTATAATTTTAGCCGCAATATCAATAGGAGCAATATTTGGCGAAAATGGATTACTAGTAAAAGCGCAATTATCAGCATTTGCAACAGAAATGAAGCAAATAGAAGAAAATGTACATTTAAGGCAAGCAGAAATACAAGCAAACAAACTAAGCCGGGGAGGGAGAGACAGAATTATTTGAAAAACAATTAAACGGAAATGATGTAACAATTCCGGACACACTAAAAAAGGAAGTATTGTATGTAAAAGATGGAATGCCAGACCTAACAAGTCCAAAAGACTATGAAGTAGAAGACTTTAACAATTTAGTAGATGGAGAAGGAAATGTAGGAAATATATATGTAGTGGATAAAGAAACAGCAGAAGGAAAAGAAAACACATACGTATATGATGAAACAACAGACACAGTATATAAAATTCCAGAAACAGATATTGGAGGACAAGTATATCATAGCTATGAATGTGCAGAAAAAGGAAAAGGTGGAACATCTTCTGGAGAAAGTGGACAAGGAGGAGATGAAACAGGAGGAACAATAACAAAAGAATCAGAAGTAGTACATGTAGAAAATGAATATTATTATGCTCCAAACTTAAAAGGATTTAATGCTGAACATACAAAAGTAGTATATTATACATCAGACTTTAGTGAAACAAAAGAAGTATCAGCACAAGAGTACATAGATGGAGGAGAGCAATACCAACTAGAAGAAGGAGAATATATATTCCATAATTATGGAGAAACAGCAAAAAAATGGGCAAATGTAAAAACAGATGCAAACGGAAAAGAAGCATGGTGGGTATGGATACCAAGATATGCATATTACATAGAAAATCTGGGAACAAGCAGTTTAAAAATGAATATTATTTACATAGGAATAGATGATAAGCCACTAGATCCAAAATATGGTGGAACATTGCCAGAAGGATATGAACTACATCCAGCATTTAACCAAGGAGGAAAGAAACTAAAAGGAATATGGATGAGCAAATACGAGGCAAGTTTTAAATATCAAGAACAAAGTCAAAATAATAATGTACAAGCACCAGATATGACAGGATTTGATGAAGAAAATACTTATATAGAATTATATGATAAAACATCAAAAACATACCAAGGCGGAGCAGATGAAATAAAATTAAAAGATGCAAAAGCATCAGGATTAAACACAATGAATCAAAATGCAGATAAACCATGGTATGATTACACAAATAAAATATGGGCAAATGTAAAAACAAATGCAAATGGAAAAGAAGCATGGTGGGTATGGATACCAAGATATGCATATAAAATAACAACATATGCACCAGAAGGGACAATATCTGAAATAGTATATGTAGGAATGGATGACAAGCCAATAGATAAAGAAAAGTATGGAGAAAATTTACCAACAGGCTATATAGTACATCCAGCATTTAACCAAGGTGGAAAGAAACTAAAAGGAATATGGATGAGCAAATATGAGGCAAGTTTTAAATATCAAGAACAAAGTCAAAATAATAATGTACAAGCACCAGATATGACAGGATTTGATGAAGAAAATACTTATATAGAATTATATGATAAAACATCAAAAACATACCAAGGCGGAGCAGATGAAATAAAATTAAAAGATGCAAAAGCATCAGGATTAAACACAATGAATCAAAATGCAGATAAACCATGGTATGATTACACAAATAAAATATGGGCAAATGTAAAAACAAATGCAAATGGAAAAGAAGCATGGTGGGTATGGATACCAAGATATGCATATAAAATAACACCATATGCACCAGAGGGAACAATATCTGAAATAATATATGTAGGAATAGATGACAAACCAATAGATAAAGAAAAATATGGAGAAAAATTACCAACAGGATATGAAGTACATCCAGCATTTAACCAAGGTGGAAAAACATTAAAAGGAATATGGATGAGTAAATACGAGGCAAGTCAATTAACAAATTAAAAGGAGAGGAAAATATGAAAATGAGAAAACAAATAATTTTAGGGATAATAATATTATTAATAATATTATTATTACCAAGTATATCACATGCAACAGAAATATCACGTTTTGAATCAAAATCAGGAGGAACGTTATGGGATAAAGTAACATTAAATAAAGCATATAGAGAATGTTATGATTTAAGAAAACAAGAAGCAGAGTCAACATTAGGAAATAACTCTTTAGATCCACATTTAACATTAAATAAAGATTGGGGAGCAGTAGCATATTTAGCATTAAGTAAATATGGATACGGAAACGATAGAAATACAACAGGAAATGCGACAGGGGTACAAGATTTTGGAAAAAACTATGAATGGGCATCTTGTATAAAACCAAATGCAAGTAATGCTTCTTTATACACAGAATATAGAAGTGAGTTAATAAATAAAGCAGAAGGAGAGCAATATGTAGAAGAATTAGAATTAGATGCAGAGACAAATATAGGACATTCAAAAGGAATGGCATTAGCGGAAACACTCCGGCATAAGCGCGGGTGAACGCTACTTCGGAGAACCATATCCAATATTGACAAGGTGGTATACTGTTCGGCTATGGGGCTGAGAAAGACTATAAGGGGGCGGGTCATTACCGGTCTAGGCTATAGTGGTGTGACTTTCCGCCCAACAATTTGGAACTAAGATATACGATCAAAGTATATAAAAGAAACTAAAAAAACTCAAGCATATCATATAAACATGTGATAACTTGAGCTTTTTTTATATACAAAAGTCTATAGTAAAAATATACTATAAGGTATTGCAAAAGGCAAAAAAATTTAGTATAATAAAAACAACATAGAAACAATAAATTAAACTTGCTTTTTCTTTTTAAATATAGTAGAATAAAAGCAAATAAAAAGAGAAAAAATAAGAACAAGGAGGTAAATAAGTGAATACACAAGGAATAGGGATAGGAACCAGTGATTTTAAAAAAATGCGAGTAAAAGACAATTACTACATAGACAAAACAATGTATATAAAAGAAATAATAGACAATAAAAGCGAAATAATATTAGTAACACGCCCAAGAAGATTTGGAAAAACATTAAACATGAGCATGCTAAAATATTATTTTGATATAAACTGCAAAGACAGTAAAGAATTATTTAAAGGGTTAAAAATACTAGACCAAGAGGAAAAATACACATCAAAAATGAACTATTACCCATGTATCTATATAACATTAAAAGATGTAGTAGATACAAACTATGAAAAAATGATATTAGACTTAAAAACTGCAATATTAGATATGTATCAAGAGCATAGATATTTATTAGATAGTGATAAAATATACCCAGAGGAAAAAGAAAAAATAAAAGAAATACTATTTGGAAAAGAAAATGAAACAGACTTAAAAAACAGTGTAAAAGAATTATCAAAATACTTAAGTAGACATCATGAAAGACCAGTAATGTTATTAGTAGACGAATATGATGTACCATTGCAAAATGCATATGTAGAAGGATATTATGAAGAAGCAGTAAAATTTTTCAAAACATTTTATGGAACAACATTTAAAGACAATCAGTATTTAGAAAAGACAGTAATAACAGGAGTATCAAGAGTAGCCAAGGAAAGCATATTCAGCCGGAGCAAATAATTTTAAAGTATACACATTATTAGACAATGAATTTAATGATGACTTTGGAATAACAACTCAAGAAATGGAGAAAGTATTAAAAGACTTTGAAATAGAAGAAGACAAAGAAGAAATAAAAAGATGGTATGATGGATATAAAATAGGAGATTTAAGTGGAATATATAATCCATGGAGCATAATAAATTATTTAGCAGATAGAAAATTAATGCCATACTGGGTAAATACAAGTTCAAATGATATAATAAAATTAATATTAAAAAATTCAAGTACAGTAAAAGAAAAAATAGAAAGACTATTAAAAGGAGAAACAATAGAAGTAGTAGCAGACCAAGAAACAGTAATAGTAGGAATAGAAAATAACGAAGACAATATTTGGGGATTATTAGTAGGAACAGGATATTTAAAAATAGAAGAAGAAGTAAACATATCAGAAAGTAGATATAAAGTAAAAATACCAAATTATGAAATAAAAGCACTATTCCAGAACATAATAAGAGATTGGTTTAGAGACAAAGTAATAGGAAATGATTTAAACACAATACTAAAAGACTTAATAACATTAAACCTAAAAGAATTTGAAAAAAAGTTTAAAATATTAGTAGAGCAAATGTTTAGTTTTATGGATGTAGGAAAAAACACAGCCGAAAACTTCTACCATGCATTTGTACTAGGAATGTTAGTAGGGCTAAAAGATAGCTACTATGTAAATTCAAATAGAGAATCAGGAATAGGAAGATATGACATAATGTTAGAGCCAAAAGACAAAAATGCAAATAGTTTTATAATGGAATTTAAAGTATTAGAAAAAGATGAAGAAAAAACATTAGAAGATACAATAGAAAATGCAAAAAGGCAAATAGAAGAAAAGAAATACGAAGACAACCTAAAAGAAAGAGGATTTACAAATATAACAAAAATGGTATTTGCATTTTCTGGAAAGCAAGTAAAAATAGAAACAATAAAATAAATTTCATACTTTAGGCTCAACAAACAAAGTCCTATTATTAGTATAAACAACCATACCAGGCTTACTACCAGAAGGCTTCTTAACAAACTTAACTTCGCAAAAATCAACAGGCACATTAGAAGAAAGCCTTGCTTTACTATGATATGCAACAATTTGAGCGCACTTTAACAAAATGCTATCGTCTACAGCACTTTCAAAATTTAACTGCAAAATAGCATGGCTTCCGTGAATATCTTTTGTATGAAACCATAAATCAGTTTTTTTCGCAAACTTCAATGTTAAATAATCATTTTCCTTATTATTTCTACCAACCAATAAAGTATAATTACCAATTTTATATTTAATTGGATTAAAAGAAACATTTTTATTTTTTGTAAGAGAAGATTTTTTAATCTTTTCTTTTTTCTTAGACTTATAAATATCAGCCTTATCCTTAAAAATAACATTTTCGGAAATTTCATCAAAAATCTCAGAAACATCTTCTAAAGTAGTTGCACTTTCTAGTTCATAAACAATACTTTCAATATAAGAAAGTTCCTTTAAAGTTTCTTCCTTTTGAATAGTTACAACTTCTAAAGCATTTTTTAATTTGTGATATTTTTTAAAAAAATGCTTTGCGTTAACAGATGGCAAATAACGACTATCCAATAGAATAGTTATTTTCTCATTAGTATAATAATTATCCAAAGTAACAGAAGACATATTTTCATTTTTAATTTGATACAAATTAGCAGTAATCAACTCGCCATATAATTGATATTTATCCATATCCTTGCAGTCATTTAACTTTTCATCAATATTTTTAAGCCTTTTTTTATACTTTTTTAAAGTTTCCAAAATCATTTTTAAAACACTATCACGATAAACTTTAAATTCCTCTCCGAGATTCTTTTTGAAAGTAAAAATCATCAATGAAAAAATTTAAAGAAAAAGGAGTAGCACTTTTACAATCCGCTTCTTTTAAAACATAATCCTTTTTTTCAGAATCTATTACAGAAAAATCTAATAAATCGCTGTCTGTAAGATTAATGATATTTTTAATATAATCATACAATCTTCTTAAATTATCATAATTAAGAGTATCAAAACCAAGATACTTCATAGATTGAGTAACAAAAGACTTGCTAATACCATTAAAAACATCACTAATTTCGTAAGAAGAAAGTTTTTTGTAAAAATCTTCAAAAGTCAAACAATCTAAAAAATTGTATTTTGAAGTAGTAGGATAAACATATTTGCAATGAGGAATAATCGTTCTTAAGCTATCATCATTATTAATATGCCTTAAACTATCAATTATAATATTTTGTTCATCTAATAAAACAATATTACAATGTTTTCCCATCAACTCAATAATAAGTTTTTTAGAAACAACATCATCAAAATTATCTAGGCCTTCTAAATCAATAATAACTAATCTTTCCAAATTACTGGTAGTAATATTTTTAATATACATACCAATTAAATGCTTACGAAGAAGCATACAAAAATTAGGAGCAGACTTTGGATTTGGCTTTGGATGTGTTGTTAAATTAATTCTATAATTTTGAGAATCAATACACATATTTAATAAATAATGTAAACCAGAAGAATAAAGCCCTAAAACTATAGTGTTTTTATTTGGCTCAAAAACCTTGTCTATTCTGCTACCTGAAAGATTTTGTAATTCAGATGCAATTGCTTTTGTTACAATCCCATCAAATGCCATATGTTTTCAAACTCCCTTCCAAATTTCATTAAAACATTATAACACAGAAAAAGAATTAATTAAAGTCTTGCGAAAAAAAAACTTAAAGTATATAATAGAATAGGCAAAAACAAAAGATTGGAGGAAAAAATATGGAGGAAGATAGCATAGAAAAATTATATGAATTAATTAATAATATACCACTAACACCAGAAAACAGTGAATTAATCGAAAAAATCAAAAAAGATTTAGAAAAAAAGGATTACGCTGGAGCACTTAAAAAGATTGAAAAACTAGGGCAAAAAAAGAAACCTAGAAAACCAAGGCAGAAAAAAGAAGAACGTCAGGAAGAAAATGCAGAAGAAAATGAAAATGAAGAAACCGAAAAAATGCAAGAATATCCATCTGCAATTAGTAACCTTGAATTAGAAAGAAAATTTATTGGGCTATTATTAACAGATCCAAGGCAAATTGTAAAATACTTCTTTTTATATAAAGATTGTTATTTTCAAAATCCTAGTATGCTAAACATATATAAAAGTGTACTATTTACAGAAGGTGGTGCTTATGCTTCTGAAAGAGCAAAAGAAGGATTTAGCTTTGCAAAGGATTCAGAAAGTGTATATGAATTAAAAAACACTTTAAAACAAGAAGTAAAAGACAAAAACTACAATATGGAAAAAATTTATGTTGAACTAAAAAAATTATTTATTTTAAGAAAAAACTATTTAGCAATACCTATTGAAGAAATTCAAGAAAAAGTTGTTGAAATAAAAAATTATGAATTATACGATAAAATGTCAGCAGAAGAAGTAGAAAGTGCAGTTGTTCAAGTAAATGACACAGGAAAATTTAAACGTGCTATATTAAATAAAGACTTATCAAGTTTTCTAGCATTAGGTGACAACAACTTAACAAATGGATTAGACTTGCCTTTTCCAATATTAACACAAATATTTAAAGGAATTAGAAAAGGGGAAACAATGGCATATGCTATGCCATCAAATGCAGGTAAAAGTAGATTTGCAATTAATTTAGCAGCACATGTTGCACTAATCAATCATAAAAAAGTATTAATCATTTCAAACGAAATGTCAGAAGAAAAAATGAAATTATGCTTAATTACAACAATTATAAACAATAAGCAAATACAAAAATTGCACAAAAAGCAAATTTCAAAAACAGAAGGAGAATTATTAGAATTTAAATTTAGGCCAGACAATCCAAAAGAAGTTGAAACAGATAAGGACGGATTTGTAGTAAGAAAAAATAAAGAAACGCAATCTGCATTTGCAAAAAGACTTATGAAAATTTCGCAAGAATACAGAGATACCATTGCTATTACAGATTGGGCAAATGAGCAAATTAATAATTCAATTTATTTTATTAATATAACAGACCATACAAATGATGAACTAAAAAAAGTAATTATAAATTATTATTACAAAGAAAAAATAGAGTATGTATTTTATGATACTCTAAAAACAGACACAGCAAATATTGGAATTGGTGAAGAACTAAAAAAGACAGCAACTATTCTTTCAAATATAGCACAGAATTTTGGTATGTTTATATGTTCAAGCCTACAATTAGCAGAAAACGATACATTGCCAGTTAATTTAAACGTAAATGATTTAGCTGTAAGTAGAACAGTAAAAGAAGTATTGGATACACTAAGTTTAATAAAACAAATACATAGAGATACATTACAAAATTACGAATATTCTTTACAAGAAGTAGATACTAAATTTTTTGATTTAGAAAAATCAAGTAATCCAGATGTAAGGTATTATGCATGTGTTGTTGATAAAAATAGAGCAGGTGCAAAACCTACATTAGTTTTTAGACTAAATTTAGCCTATAATGTATGGGAAGAACTCCGGATACTTACGTTTAAAGCAATGATAAAAAATTAAGGAGGAAGAAAATTGGAAAAAGAAGAAAACATATTAGGAACAGAAAAAATAGGAAAATTAATTAGAAAATTTTCCATTCCTTGTATTATATCATTACTTGTTAATTCATTATATAACATAGTAGACCAAATTTTTATTGGTCATGGGGTAGGATACTTAGGAAATGGAGCAACAAATGTTGTATTCCCTTTAACAATGATTGGGTTAGCATTTAGCTTAATGCTTGGAGATGGTTCTGCAAGTTATTTAAGTTTAAAACTAGGAGAAAAGAAAAGGGAAGAAGCAGCAAAAGGTGTAGGAAATGGAATTACACTATCTATAATTATATCAGTATTATTTGGAGCAATTACTTTAATATTTTTGCCACAACTATTAAATTTATTTGGTTGTACAGATAATTTAAGGGACTATGCTTTAAAATATGGAGGAATAATTGCAATTCGGATTACCTTTTATGATGATAGGTACTACTCTAAATTCAATAATAAGAGCAGATGGAAGTCCAAATTATTCTATGACAACTATGGTTGCAGGTGCAGTTTTAAATACAATTTTAGACCCAATTTTTATATTTGTATTTAAAATGGGAGTAGAAGGTGCTGCAATTGCAACTATATTTAGCCAATTTGTTACTTTTATTTTTAACGTAATTTACATTAAGAAATTTAAGTCTATATCATTAAACAAAGAAATGTTTAAACCACAAATTAACATTGGAAGAAGAGTAATGGCACTTGGAATTAGCAGTTTTATTACTCAAATGAGTTTTGTTTTTGTTGTAGCAGTAGAAAATAATTTACTTGCAAAATATGGTGCAGAAAGTAAGTTTGGCTCAGAAATACCAATTACAGTTCTTGGAATTGTAATGAAAATAAATCAAATTTTAAATAGTATTATTATTGGTATTGCAGTAGGTGCTCAACCAATTTTTGGCTACAATTACGGAGCAAGAAAATTTGACCGTGTTAAATCTACCTTAAAAAGAGTTTTAGGATTAGGTGTTATAATTAGTACAGTTGCATTTATTTTATTCCAACTAATCCCAGACAAACTAATTGCAATTTTTGGTAGTGGAGATCAAAATTATATGGAATTTGCTTGTTTAGCATTTAGAACATATCTTTTACTTTGCATTTGCAATGGAATTCAAATTCCATCTGGAATATTTTTTCAAGCAATCGGAAAAAGTATCAAAAGTGCAGCATTATCTTTATCTAGACAGATATTGTTTTTAATACCTGCTATGATGATTTTAAGTAGCATGTTTGGAATGATGGGAATTCTTTATGGAGGACCAGTGGCAGATGGATTAGCATTTGTTATTGCAGTAATTTTATTAGTATTTGAATTACAACATTTAAAACAAAATGATTTAAAGAGTTCAGCTTTAATAGATGATACAAGTACAGATAACAAATTAAGCAAACAAATGGTAATTACAATATCAAGAGAATATGGTTCTGGAGGAAGATATATAGGAAGATTAGTTGCAGATAAGTTAGGAATAAAATTCTATGATAAAGATTTTATAGAAAAAGTAGCCAAAATAACAGGACTTTCAGAAGAATATATTGAAAATAATGAGCAAAAAAGAGATGTTTTAGCAAGTTTAAATAATGGCTATTATGTTGGATTGAACAATGCAGATGAATTATTTATTAAGGAATCTGAACTTATTAAAGAAGTGGCAGATAAAGAATCTTGTGTTATTATTGGAAGATGTGCAGACTTTATCTTAAAAGATAGAAAAAATGTTTTAAAAGTGTTTGTGTATAGCAGTATGGAGAATAAAATAGAAAGAGCAACTAAAATTTATGGATTTGATAAAAATAAAGCAGAAAAAGAAATAAAAAGAATTGATAAATTAAGAGCAAACCATTATAAATACTATACTGAAAAAGATTGGAAAGATTATAATAATTATGATATATGCATAAATAGTGATGTTTTAGGTGTAGAAAAAGCAGCAGATTTAATTTGTAAAGTTATTCAAGAAAAAGAAACTGTATGTTAGGTAAAAGGGAGAGAAAGAATGAAAAAAGTAATAGAAAGCGTTATTTTAATTGGTGTAATTGTTTTAGGGCTTTTATTTGTAAATTATTTATACAAAAATAATAAAAAAGAAGAAGAACCAAAAGCAAATGAAATTGAAACTACACCTGTTAGCTTACATGGAAAATTGAGTGTAAATGGTACAAACATAATAGACAAAAATGGAAATACATTTCAATTAAAAGGAGTAAGCACACATGGATTGCAATGGTTTCCTCAATATGTAAATCAAGATGCATTCACTTATATGAGAGATAGTTGGGGAATTAATGCAGTAAGACTTGCAATGTATTCTAATCCAAATGATGGATATAATAAGCAATTACATGAAATTGTAAATAAAGGCGTAGAATATGCTAAAAATGCAGGAATTTATGTTATAATAGATTGGCACATTTTAAATGATGGAAATCCAAACACAAATAAGCAATCAGCAATTGAATTTTTTAGAGAAATGACATCAAAATATAAGGATTATGATAATGTATTATATGAAATTTGCAATGAACCAAATGGAAATGTTACATGGGAAAGGGACATTAAGCCATATGCAGAAGATTTAATTGGAGAAATTAGAAATGTAGATAAAGACGCAATTATTATTGTAGGAACTCCAACTTGGTCTCAAGATGTAGATATTGTTGCAAAAAGTCCAATAACAGGGCAAAACAATATCATGTATGCTTTGCATTTTTATGCAGCAACACATAAAGAAACATTAAGGCAAAAAATGACTACTGCATTACAATCAGGATTACCTATTTTTGTATCAGAATTTGGTATCTCTGATGCGTCAGGAAATGGAAATTTGGATAAAGCAGAAGCAGATACATGGATTAATCTTTTGAACCAAAATAATATTAGTTGGATGTGTTGGAATTTATCAAATAAAAATGAAAGTTCAGCTTTACTAAAAAATACAGATAAAGTAACCGGATGGACAGAAGAAGAATTATCAGAGCAAGGAAAATGGCTATTAGAAGCATTAAAAAAATAAGGAGGAAAAAGCCAATGAAAATATCAACAAAAGGAAGATATGCAATAAGAGTTATGATGGATTTAGCAATGAATGGAAATGAAAAGTTTATATCTTTAAATGACATAGCCAAAAGACAACAATTATCTAATAAATATTTGGAGCAAATTATAGCAATGTTAAATAAAGCAGGATTTTTAGAAACGGCAAGAGGAAATAATGGAGGGTATAAATTAGCCAAAAAAGCGGAAGAATATACAGTAGGAGATATTTTAAGAGCAACTGAAGGAGATTTAGCTCCAATTTATTGCCTAACAGAAGACCGGTGAATGTGATAAAAGAGAAAACTGCAAAACACTATCTTTTTGGAAAGGCTTAGATGATGTTATTAATGATTATGTTGATAGTAAAACTTTAGAAGATTTAATAAAATAATTTGCAATTCCTATTGACTTACTAGGAAATATATAGTATAATTCCTACTGAATTAATAGGAAAGGAAGGAAAATGATGAAACAAAAAGTAAATATAAAAGAGCATGACAAATAAGCCTAAAAAAGGCAAATTTTAAAAAATTAATAT
>CANQHU010000017.1 GCA_947623945.1 uncultured Clostridia bacterium
AGTTTTTATTTTATTGTTTTTTTTATTTGAGAAAATTTGAATGTTTTTATGTGGTTTAAATAGCAAATCTACAAGTAAAAAAGTATAAATGAAAACTCAAAAAGTTAAAAACATAAAAAAAGAAAAAGATGCTATAAATACAAAAAAGCAATAAGAACATTATAAATATCAACTCAGTTTACAATGATTAAAAAGAAAACAAGTATTTATGCAGAAAAAAGGAACAACCAAAGCTAAGGGAAAAAAGCAAAAGATAAAAAGTTGACCCTAAAAGCAGACAGTAAACATAACAACAAAATAAAGTAAGAAAAAATTTATCACAAAAGAAAAACCTCGGAAAATGGAAAAAACTGTAAACTAATTTTTCGACAAAATTATACAAGATAATTATAAAATAATAACCAAAAATATTAATAAAGAAATAAATAAAAAATTATTTTTTAATTATTTTATATAATTTTATATATTTAATAAATCGATTAAAATTATTTAAAAAATATTCAACATCTTTTAAAGAATTAATAGTATTATTTTTATATACATCAAAATTAATTTTCTTTTTATTATTTAAATTTTTTCCACCTCGATTTTCTGACTCGTTAGAATTTAAAAAAAGTCGACTCATATTTTTTACTCCTAAAATCAAATTTTGCAAAATAATGCGTTTTATTGTATAATATGTAATACAATAAAAAGAGTTACAATTTGAAATAAAAAATAAATAAAAAGGAACAAAATAAAAATGAAATTAAATAAAAACGAAACAATAGAAGATTTGCAATTTAAAAATTTAAAAATAATACAAGATAAAACAGGATTTTGCTTTGGAATAGATAGTGTATTATTATCTGATTTTGCAAAGGAAATAAAAGAAAGTAGCAAAGTTTTAGATTTAGGAACAGGTACAGGAATTATAGCAACTTTATTATGTGGTAAAACAAAATTAAAAGAAATAATAGGAATAGAAATTCAAAAAGAAGTTTATGAAATGGCTAAAAAAAGTATTCAAATAAATAAATTAGAAAATAAATTTAAAATAATAAATGAAGATATATTAAATTTAGAAAAAATAATAGAAAAAAATTCAATTGATGCAATTGTAACAAATCCACCTTATAAGAAAAAAGGAACAGGCTTAAAAAATGAAGATGAAAAGAAAATTATCTCAAGGCATGAAACTACAGCAACATTAAAAGATTTTATAATTGTTTCTCAAAAGTTGTTAAAAGACAAAGGCGAATTTTATATGGTACATAAACCAGAAAGATTAGTAGATATTTTACAAATTATGCGTGAATATAAAATAGAGCCTAAAATATTAAGATTTATATATTCAAATAAAAATAGTGAGCCAAAATTAGTATTAATAAAAGGAATAAAAAATGCAAAACCTTTTTTAAAAATACAAAAAAATTTATACATTTACGATGAAAATGGAAGTTACACAGAAGAAATAAATAAAATATATAATAAAATAGGAGAATAAAAAATATGGAAAAAAAGAAGATTGGCAATTTATATATTGTAGCAACTCCAATTGGAAACTTAGATGATATTACACTAAGGGCAATAAAAGTATTAAAAGAAGTAGATTTAATAGCAGCAGAAGATACAAGGCATAGTTTAAAATTATTAAATCACCTAGAAATTTCAAAACCATTAATTAGTTATCATAGACACAACGAAGAAGTTAAAACAGATGTATTAATAGAAAAAATTGTAGAAGGGCAAAATATTGCTTTAGTATCAGATGCAGGAACGCCAGGAATTTGTGACCCAGGAGAAGTAATTATAAAAAAATGTATTGAAAAACAAATTCCAATTATTCCAATTCCAGGTGCGTGTGCGATGATAAATGCATTAATTACATCAGGAATTGATACAAAAGAATTTACTTTTTTAGGTTTTTTACCATTAAATAAAAAATCAAGAAAAGAAAAATTAGATGAAATTAAAAAAAGTACAAAAACAATTATTTTATATGAAGCACCGCATAAATTAAATAATACATTAAAAGATTTAGAAAATATTTTAGAAGATAGACAAGTAGTACTTGCAAGAGAATTGACCAAAATTCATGAAGAATTTATAAGAGGAAATATTAAAGAAATAATAAAAAAATCTGAAAATTTAAAGGGAGAAATTATTTTAGTAATACAAGGTAGTAAAGAGGAAATTGTAAATGACAATTATGAAAATATGTCTTTAGAAGAACACTACAAAATGTATGAAAATCAAGGGCTAAATAAAAAAGAAATAATAAAAAAAATTGCTAAAGATAGAGGATTAAACAAAAATGAAATATATCAAAAATTTATATAAAAAGAAAAAGGCCAATATAAAAATTGTCCTTTTTTATTTATTTTTCCTTTAACGCACTTATTTTATTAGCGCATTTTTTACATATTAATTTATCATTATATGACAACAAATCTTGCGAGTTACCACAGAAGATACAGTTTGGTGCAAATTTTTTTAGTACAATATTAGAGCCTTCAACATATATTTCAATAGGATCTTTTTCAACTATATCAAATTGATTTCTAATCTCTATTGGAATAACGACTCTTCCAAGTTCATCAACTCTTCTAATAATTCCTGTCGACTTCATATAATCATCATCCTCCTTAAATGTTATTATTTATTCAATCCTTTATTAATATATCATAAATAAAAATACTGGTCAATTATATTGTAATAAAAAGTCAAGTTTTGCATAAAATTATTTAGGTGATAAATGTGTTAAATAAGCTATGGCCAGCATTTATAATAATATCATTTTCTTATGCAATTTTTTCTGGAAATTTAGAAAAATTAAATGCCACAATTTTTTCAAGTACAAGTGATGCAATAAACTTATGTATTAGTTTGCTTGGAACAATATGTCTATGGAATGGAATTATGCAAATTGCAAATAAAACAACTATAATTGATAAATTAGTAAAAATATTAAATCCTATTATTAATTTATTATTTCCAGAAATTAAAAAAAATAAACAAATAAAAAAAGAAATATCAATGAATGTTATTGCAAATATTTTAGGATTAGGAAATGCTGCAACACCGCTAGGTTTAAAAGCAATGAAATCTATGCAAAAAGAAAATCCAAAAAAAGATCAATTAACTAATTCAATGATGATATTTATTGTACTAAACACAGCTTCTATTCAAATTATACCAACAACAGTAATTGCAATTAGAAATTCATTAGGGTCAAATGAACCCACTAAAATTATTTTCCCAGTTTGGATTGCAACAATATGCGCGGCAATTGGGCGGAATTACGGCAACTAAGTTGCTAATAAAATTTGGCAAAAAGGAGTAAAATAATGCAAATAGTGAATTTCCTATCAAATTTAGCAATGCCACTTATTATATTAATAATTGTGATTTATGGAACGTTAGAAAAAAACAAAATATTTGATGATTTTTTAGAAGGTGCAAAAGAAGGCTTAGAAATTGTTTTAAGCATTTTTCCAACATTGATTGGATTATTTATAGCAATAGGAGCATTAAAAGATTCAGGAATTTTAGATATTATAATAAGATTTATAGCACCACTTTTAAATGTTATACATTTTCCAAGTGAACTTATGCCACTTGCAATGTTAAGACCAATTTCTGGAAGTGGAGCAACAGCAGTTGCAATTGATATCATGAAAACTTATGGTGTAGATAATACTATAGGAATGATGGCATCTATAATTATGGGTTCAACGGAAACGACCATTTATACAATTGCTGTATATACAAGTTGTGTAAAAATAAAAAAGACTAGAGGAATATTATTTGCAGCTTTAACAGCAGATTTAATAGGGATTTTGGTAAGTGTAGTAGTATGTAGAATACTGCTATAATGTTGCTAAATAGGGATTTTTGTCGAATTTTGTCAAAAAGTTTTTGTTGACAAATGATAAAAATTGGAATATAATACAAAACATGATAATCAAAATTTTATTATTCACATTAATTTTTTTTATTGTTAGAGAAATTATAATTTATATTTTAAGTCGAGAAATAATTAAGAAATTTTTCAATAATTAAGTTTTTAATTTTGTAGAGAAAATACATCCCCCTTTTTAGAAATAAATACAATTGATTGTATGAATTTTTTAGTTCGCCCCTATATATTTTTTTGTATATAATTTCTTCTGGTATTTTCTCTACAAAACAAAATATATAATTACCTATGATAAGTTTCTCCATTTGATATTTTAAAAGCTCGAAAAATTTGCTCTAAAAGAAATACTCTAATTAATTGATGAGGAAAAGTCATTTTAGAAAAACAAATCTTTTCTTGGCATAAATCCAATAAAGTTTTATTAAAGCCCAAAGAGCCACCTATTAAAAAAGTGATATTACTTGATGACATAGAAATATTTTCTAACTTTTGCGAAAACGCTTCAGAAGTATATTCTTTGCCATTTAAATCTAAAGCAATAATATATGATGAATCATTTTTAATATGGTTAATAATATTATTACATTCTTTTGATTTAATTTCTTCTTCAAGGCTTTCATTTAACTTTTCTGGTATTTTTTCATCAGGAAGTTCAACAATATTTAATTTGCAGTATTTTGATAATCTTTTCGAATATTCCTGAACAGCAGATTTTAAATAGTTTTCTTTTAATTTACCAACGCAAACAATTTTAATTGTTAACATAACAAAATGCTCCTTTTAAAATAGACAACAAAAATGTTGTCTAAAGATTAATTAATTTACTATGTATATCTCTACTTGCTACATTTAATTGTATAGAATTTTTATCAAACGAATTATTAGTCATTAATTCATTCATAACTGTTTGATAAGCAAGTTCTGGAAAATTATTCTCTTTGCTTAAGTGACCAAGCATAGCTTGCTTTAAGCCAGAATCTAACAAGTGAGAAATTGTTTTACCAGCCATTTCATTTGATAAATGTCCATTTGGCCCAGAAATTCTATACTTTAAATTAAAAGGATAAGAAGAACAGCGTAAAACTTCTGGATCATAGTTTGCTTCTAACATTATAAATAAACTTTCTTCTAATCTTTTTAAAATGTCTTGTGTCATATGCCCTATATCAGTTGCAATACTTATCTTTTTAGTATCTTTCCATATGTTAAATCCACAAGGATTAGCAGCATCATGAGGTATAGAAAAAGGCTTAATTTCTAAATCTCCTATTGAAAATTTCTCAGAAACTTGAAAAGTTTTGATATTTTTACAAGCAATTTTATCTCGTTGTTTTGGCATAGCATCTAAAGTTTCTTGATTAACAAAAACAGGAATATCAAACTTTTTAGAAAAAGTTCCTAATCCTTGTACATGGTCTATATGTTCATGTGTAACTAAAATTCCGGCTAATGAAGAAGGCTCTATATCGATTTCGTTTAAAGCATTTTCAATTTTTTTGCTACTAACACCAGCATCGACTAAAATTTTAGTATTTTCTGTTTCAACTAATAAACTATTTCCAGTACTTCCACTATATAAACTACAAAAATTCAACATAATATTTTTCCTTTATTTATTCTGATACTCTTTTGATATTTGCTCCGATTTTTCTAAATTTTTCTTCTATGTTTTCATATCCACGGTCAATATGCTCTAAATTATAAATTTCAGTTGTACCTTCAGCAGCAGTTCCTGCAATTACAAGTGCTGCACCAGCTCTTAAATCTGTAGAGCATACAGGAGCACCTACTAATTTTTTTACACCTTCAAAGAAAGCAGATTTTCCTTGAGCAGTAATTTTTGCCCCCATTTTATTTAGTTCATCAGTATATTGAAATCTAGATTCCCAAATGCTTTCGTGAATCATACTATTTCCATTTGCTAAAGCAAGAACTACACCCATTTGAGGTTGTAAGTCAGTTGGAAATCCTGGATATGGTAAAGTTTTAATTGTTGCTTTATTAGGTCTTTTTGTGCACCAAACATGAATGCTGTCTATATTATCTTCTACATTTCCACCAACTTCTAAAATTTTAGCTGTTATAGACTCTAAATGCTTTGTAATACAGTTTTTTATTATTAAATCACCTTTAGTTGCAATAGCAGCTAGCATAAAAGTACCTGCTTCTATTTGATCTGGTACAACGGAATAGGTGCTATTACCATGTAATTTTGGCACACCATTTATTTTTATAACATCTGTACCAGCACCTCTAATATCAGCTCCCATAGTATTTAAGAAGTTTGCAACATCAACAATATGAGGTTCTTTTGCTGCATTGTCAATAGTAGTTGTACCTTTTGCTAAAACACTTGCAAGCATGACATTAATAGTTGCACCAACAGAAACTATATCCATATAAATTGGAGCACCTGTCAATTTTTTTGCCTTTGCATAAATTGTACCTTTTTCAACAGTAACATTAGCTCCTAAACTTTCGAATCCTTTAATATGTTGATCGATTGGTCTTGCTCCAAGTTTACAACCACCAGGCATACCAACTTCTATTTCTCCTTTTCTGCCTAACATACTACCAATAATATAGTAAGAAGCTCTAAATTTGCTGGTTAAATCTAAAGGTGCTTTTGTTGTTGTAATGTTGGATGTATCAATTGTTATACTATTTGCATTATTCCAAGTTATTTTTGCACCCAATTTTTCTAATATTTCACATGAAACTTTTATATCGCTTATATTTGGTAAATTTTCAATTGTACAAGTGCCATCAATTAAAAGAGCTGCAGGTAAAATGGCAACAGCTGCATTTTTAGCACCATTAATTGTTACTTCACCTTTTAAAGGTGTGGGACCTTTTACTACTAGTTTTTCCAAAAAATTACCCCCAATTTAAATAATTACATTAAAATAGAGTGTAGATAATAACACTCTAATACATTATAAAATATACCATAAACTTTCCATGTTTGCAACTATTTTTTTGCAGTTGTTAGACCAAAGTTATGAAAAATTTCTAATAATTTAAACTTAAATTGAATTTCAGGACTAGAATCTTTAGAAACAAGAGCAAACTCTTCTTCTGATAAATTATCCTCCATTAAATCTTTAGATTCTTCTGGAACAACACCAGAAGTTACATCTACAAAACATAAAGGAGGGAACATTACACACCACCAATTTTGACCTTTAGCTTCTCCAATTTCAACTCTTAAAGCATCATAGAATCCAGCAGGTAAAGAAATATCTCCATAATTTTTAGTTGGAAATTCAAAATTACCAATATTAATTTTAACAGGATAAGAATATCCTTGCTCTTTAATAGTATTAGTAGCAATTTGTTCAAAAGAATCCTTATTATTTTCTACAATAGAAATAGCATCTTGTTTTGAAGTACAATTTTTACAAATAGAATTCATATATTCTAATAAATTATCACGTACAATATATTTTAAATCTTGATCTTCTTTACTGTCACTATTTGCAATAACATGCAATCTAAAAACACTATTTGCAATATCAGAAGATATGTTGTTTGCATAAGAAACTGCACAAATAGAAGTATAAAGCAAAAGTAAAAAAGTTAAAATAATTACCATTTTTAAATTTTTTTTCATAAGTTACCTCCATATAAATAATATTTCAAAAATATTCTCTAATTTAATTATTAACAATTTTGAAAAATTTATACTAAAAAAGGATAAAATTGAATGTCGAAAAATGCGATGAATTTTATTTGAAATATTATTGACATATTTGTAAAGAAATGGTAAAATTTACCAGTAGTCAAAACACACAATTTCTATATAATTTCATAAATGAAAGGAAGTTTTTCAAATGATTAACAATGAAAATACGAAGGAAAAAGTATGTGCATTTTATGCAAGTGATTATCACTTCGAAATGGTAAGTTTGCCATATATAGACAAAAATTTAGAAAATAAAGATGAAATTATTATATTAACTGAAAACGATTTAGAAGAAACAATAAACAATCTATTAAACAAAATAAGTTTAAATGAAAATAAAAAAGCAAACATACTAAGTTTAAATTGGAAAAAGAATGATTCAGAAAAACTTCAAGCAATAGAAAAAAATATTAACCAAAATAAAAGAACAATTATATTTATTAAAGGACAAGAAAAATATATTAATAGAACAAATAAAAATATAGAGAATTTAAACCAAAAAAATAGCAATTTAAAAATCATAGATTGTTATGATATAGAAGAAGTTGGAGAAAATTTAGATCAAATAATGTCACAATATAACAAAGTATTAAACACAAATGGTGAAAAAGAAATAGAAAAATTATAAAAAATAGTTGATAAATTTCTAAAAATAGTATATAAATAATAAGGATAGACAAATTTTTTCTATCCTTATTATTTATATACTATTTAACAGAAAGGAAAATCACTATGGACACTAGAATAGAAGCAATGAGAAGCACACTAAAAAAATATGGACAAGAACATTTAGAAAAATATTATCAACAATTAGATGAAGAAAAAAGAAAAATATTATTAAATCAAATAGAAGGAATTAATTTTGAATTAATTTCAAATTTATATAACAATACCAAAAAAGGAATAAAGCAAAATCAAGACGAAATAACACCAATAGACTATTTGGACAAGTATAAATTATATGATGACTATAAACATTATGAAAATATAGGAGAAAAAGCAATAAGAGAAGGAAAATTGGCAGTTGTAACAATGGCAGGTGGACAAGGAACAAGACTAGGACATGATGGTCCAAAAGGCACATATGACATAGGCTTAGAATCTCATAAATCTTTATTTGAACTATTAGGAGACTATATAAAAGAACAAGAAAAAAAATACAATGTTACAATTCCTTGGTTTATAATGACAAGTAGAGAAAATAATAAACAAACAATAAACTTCTTTGAAAAAAATAAATATTTCGGATTTCATAAGGATAAAAATCTATTTTTCTTTATTCAAGGTGAATTACCAATGATTGATACAGAAGGAAAAATCTTAATAGGGGAAGATGGATTAATAAAAGAAGCAGCAGACGGACATGGTGGAATTTACGAATCACTTGTAAAAAGTGGAATGACTAAAAAAATGCAAGAAATGGGAATCAAATGGGTATTTATTGGAGGAGTTGATAATTGCCTAGTAAAAATGGTAGATCCTATTTTAATGGGAATTGCAATAGACAAAGGAGTAACAGTTGCTTGTAAATCTGTAGTAAAAGCCAATCCACATGAAAAAGTAGGAGTATTTTGTAAAAGAAATGGAAAACCAAATGTAATAGAATATTCTGAAATAACAGAAGAAATGGCAGAGGCAACAAATGAAGATGGAGAATTGCTTTATGGAGAATCACACATTCTATGTAATTTGTTTAGTATAGAAGCAATTGAAAGAATGGGAGCAAATCCATTACCATATCATATAGCATATAAAAAAGCAAAATACATTGATAAAGATGGAAAATTAGTAGAGCCAGAATCACCAAATGCATATAAATTTGAAGCATTTTTGTTTGATGCTTTTGGAGAAGTAGATGATATGGCAGTATTAAGAGTAAAAAGAGAAGAAGAATTTGCACCAGTTAAAAACGCTGATTCCGCAGGTGTTGATTGCCCAAAAACAGCAAGAGAATTATATAAAAAATTTTATAAATTAGATTAGAAAAGGCATAAAAACCCTTTTCTTTTTTAAACAAATAAATATATCCTTGTAAAAAAACACATTATAAAGTATAATAGTAATATAAAAAAGGAGGAGATAGAATGAATTATATGGAAGAATACCAAAGATGGTGTGAAAGTGAAGAATTTGATGAAGAAACAAAAAAAGAACTATTAGAAATAAAAGATAACAAAGAAGAAATAGAAGATAGATTTTACAAAGAATTAGAATTTGGAACTGCAGGATTAAGAGGTATAATAGGAGCAGGAACAAACAGAATGAACAAATACACAGTAGGAAAAGCAACACAAGGATTAGCAAACTATATATTAGAGCAAGGAACTCAAAAAAAAGGAGTAGCAATAAGTTATGATTCAAGAAAAATGTCAAAAGAATTTAGTATGCAAACTGCATTAATTCTTTGTGCAAACGGAATAAAAGCATATTTATTTAAAGAATTAAGACCAGTTCCAGAATTATCTTTTGCAGTAAGAAATTTAGGATGTACAGCAGGAATTATGATAACAGCAAGCCATAATCCACCAAAATACAATGGATATAAAGTATATTGGGAAGATGGAGCGCAAATAGTAGCTCCAAGAGATAAAGAAATTATAAATAAAGTAAGAAATGTTACAAGTTTTAATGACATTAAACAAATAACGGAACAAGAAGCACTAGAAAAAGGGTTATTACAAATAATTAGTACAGAAATGGATGACAAATATTTAACAACTTTAAAAAATGCTGTTTTAAACCCAGAAATAATAAAAGAGCAAGCAAAAAAAATAAAAGTAGTTTATACGCCTTTACATGGAACAGGAAATACAATAACAGAAAGACTTTTAAAAGAATTAGGATTAGAAAATGTATATGTTGTACCAGAACAAAGTAAGCCAGATGGAAACTTTCCAACTGTAGATTATCCAAATCCAGAAGACCCAAAAGCATTTAAATTAGCATTAGAACTAGCAAAAAAAATAGATGCCGATGTAGTTCTAGCAACAGACCCAGATGCAGATCGTTTAGGAATATTTGCAAAAGATGCAAAAACAGGTAAATATATGGATTATACAGGAAATATGTCTGCATTATTAATTGCCGAATACCGAATTTCACAAATGAAAGAAAAAGGAATTTTACCAAAGAAAGGAATGTTTATTACAACAGTAGTATCTTCAAATTTAGCGAAAGCAATTAGCAAATACTACAATTTAGAATGTATTGAAGTATTAACAGGATTCAAAAATATTGGTAAAGTTATGAGAGAAGCGGAAGAAAAGAAAGACAAAACTTATGTATTTGGATATGAAGAAAGTTATGGATGCTTAATTGGAGACTATGCAAGGGACAAAGATGGAATTGCAGCAGTTATGGCACTTTGCGAAGCAGCATGTTACTATATGTCAAAAGGAAAAACACTATGGGATGCCATGATTGATATTTATGAAAAATACGGTTATTATAAAGAAACTCAAGTATCAATTGTAAGAGAAGGTGCACAAGGTGCACAAGAAATAAAAGATATGATGACAAAAATGAGAAATACACCAATTACTCAAATTGGCAATTATAAAGTACTAACTTTTAAAGATATTGATAAAGATATTGTAAAAAATATGCAAACAGGCGAAATTACAAAAACAGGATTACCACAATCAAATGTACTTTATTATGAATTAGAAGATGACAGCTGGTGTTGCATTAGACCATCAGGAACAGAACCAAAAATAAAATTGTATATGGGAATAAAAGCCAAAACAGATGAAGAAGCAACTAAAAAATTAGAAGAACTAAAAGATGCTATGTTAAAAATAGTAGAATAAAAAATATTATGATAAAAAATCTAATAAAAATAGAATAATAAAAGTTAATAAAAAGCCTAAAACTAAAATAAAAATAAAGTTTTAGGCTTTAAAAAATTACATAAAATTAATTTATTTTCCACTCTGGCAAATTTCTTTGAATTGCTCCAAATAAATTTGCTCTAAGCATAGGAATACTTTTAGACAAAGAAAAAATAAAATTTTTCATATCTTCTCTCTTAGAAGTACCATCCATAGGACAAACTTTTGGCATAACTTCTAAGTTATTTTTTTTAATAAATCTTTTTGTTTCTTTTTCAGGAGTATAAACAAGGGGCCTTATAAGAGTAATTTTTGAGCGATCCATGTAACTTACAGGGGCAAATGTGTTAATACTTCCGGGTATAAAACAAATTTAATAAAAAAGTTTCTAAAACATCATCTTGATTGTGTCCAATTGCAATTTTGTTACATCCTTCTCGAATTGCAATGGAATTAATTACGCCTCTTCGTAAATTTGCACAAAGCGAACAAGGATTTTTTTCTTTTCTAATATCAAAAACAATTTCTTTTGCATTACTATTTTCAATAAATAAAGGAACATCCAAACTTGTACATATTTTTTTCAAAAGGTTTGTATCAAAAAAATCGAATCCAGGGTTTATACTAATTGCAATAAATTCAAATTTTTTTGGATAAAATCTTTGCAATGTTTTAAAGGCATGTAACATAGTAATAGAGTCTTTTCCACCAGATAAACATACGCCTATTTTATCATTTTCTTCTATCATTTTATATTCTTCAATTGCTTTTCTCATGTGACTTAAGATTCTTTGCATTTTTATCACCAATATTATTATAACAGATATTGTCAAGAGTATAAAAATATGTTAAAATATTAATACATAAAACATACGTGCCCATAGCTCAGCAGGATAGAGCAGTCGCCTCCTAAGCGACCGATGGGGGTTCGAGTCCCTCTGAGCACACCAACTTTTAAAAATTATAGAAACACTTAGGCGAAATTCAGGCAAGATGCAAGTAAAAAATAAAAAGGGTAAGTGATAAATACATGACAATAGAAGAAAAATGGATGCGGAAAAGCTATAGAAGAAGCCAAAAAAGCAGAAAAAAAATTAGAAATACCAGTAGGATGTGTCATTGTAAAAAACGGAAAAATAATAGCAAGAGCACACAACCAAAAGGAAACAAAACTAGACACAACCAAACATGCTGAAATAATTGCAATACAAAAAGCAAGCAAAAAACTAGGCTCATGGAGGCTATTAGACTGCGAAATGTATGTGACATTAGAGCCATGTCCTATGTGTGCAGGAGCCCTAATACAATCAAGAATAAAAAAAATCTATATAGGAACAATGGATGAAAAAACAGGAGCATGTGGTTCTGTACTAAACTTATTAAAAGACTACGAATTTAATCATAAAATAGAAATCGAAACAGGCATCAGAAAAGAAGAATGTGAAAAGATACTAAAAGAATTTTTTAAAAAACTAAGAAAAATAAAAAAAGAAGAACAAATGCAAAAATAGGAGGAAAAATGATAGGCAAATTTAAAAATATAGTAGCAAAAAAATATTTTCATATAGTTGTAATTATATCAATAATTGTCATTTTTTTATTTGGATTAGGAATAATTGTATTAAGATATAATGTTGAAGGCGAAACAAACATGCCTTTCGAACTAACAAAAATAGCATTAATTAGTTCTTGCGAAGGAAAAGACGTAGAATCAACAGACACTAAGTGGGCATTTGATGTATATCAAAGCAATGATATTTATTTATACATTGATAAAAATAAAAATTATGGAAAAACAGAAGCTATAGAATCAGTAATAATTGATAACATACAAATCGAATCAAACAAAAAAGATAACATAAAATTATACAAACCAGATGAAAATCCTGAAAACAAACTTTTTAAAAACGTAGAAGAAAATATAGTAGAAACCATAAATTACAAAGGCGAAATGGAATCAAATTTAAAAAATTTAGCCATTTCAAATCAAGGAGGAATAATAGCATTTCGAATTTCAAATGATAATATCGTAAGATATACTTCAAATGATGAAGAAATTAATCATTTAGAATTATTAAAAAAAGCAGATGTAAAACAAGAAGACATAGACACAAAAATAACATTTGATTTAGCAATAAAAATAGCAGAAGGAAATGAATATAAAACAACAATCAACTTAAATCTCCCAGTAGAAAATGTAATTGAACAAGGAACAACTTCAAAAGAGATAACAGATGTAAAAGATTTTATCTTTAAAAGAGTTAAATTCTAACCAAAATCACTTGATAAAATCTAAAAATAAGTATATAATACAAATGGTTGCATCGCTTAATCTTTGTATGGAGAGAATCCAATAAAGACCTATGAATCTTGTCAGGTCCGGAAGGAAGCAGCAATAAGTAGATATCTTTATGTGGAGTCTTTCCATAGAGAGATTAAGGAAAGCAACTTTTTTTGATAGGATGTGAAATAAATGGGGTATACCGCGCTTTATCGAAAATTTAGACCAATGACATTCTCAGAAATGGTAGGTCAAGAACATATAACAAAAACATTAAAAAATCAGATTATGGCAGGTCGTGTAGGACATGCATATTTATTTAATGGTGGAAGAGGAACAGGAAAAACATCAGCTGCAAAAATTTTAGCAAGAGCAATTAATTGTTTAAATCCACAAAATGGAGAACCATGCAACGAATGTGAAATATGCAAAGGTGCAATTTCTGGATCTTTAACAGACATAGTAGAAATGGATGCTGCTTCAAACAATAGTGTAGAAGATATTAGAAGCATAAGAGAAGAAGTAAACTTTTTGCCAACAAAAGCAAAATATAGAGTCTACATTATTGATGAGGTGCATATGCTTTCAATAGGTGCATTTAATGCATTATTAAAGACACTAGAAGAACCACCAGAGCATGTAAAATTTATTTTAGCGACAACAGAACCGCAAAAATTGCCAGCAACAATTTTATCTAGATGTCAAAGATTCGATTTTAAAAGAATATCAAATGAGGATATCGTAAAAAGATTAGAAATTGTATGTAAAGAAAGCAATATAGAAGCAACAAAAGAGGCACTATTTGCAATTGCGTCTTTATCAGAAGGGGCAATGAGAGATAGCTTATCAATTTTAGAAAGATGTGTGCAAGATGGAGAAAATAAAATTGATGAAGACAAAGTAAAAGACTTAATCGGAATCCCAAAAACAATATTAGTAAGTAAACTCTTAAAATCAATTACAGAATATGACGTAAATGAAGCACTAGAATCAATAGAGCAAATGTTAAAAGAAGGAAAAGACATTTCAAACGTAATTTGGGAAATGATTAAATATGTAAAAGATGTATTAGTATATCAAGCAACAAAAAAAATAGAATTATATAATGAAGAAGAAAAAAAGCAAATAGATGAATTTGCAAAAAATATACAAAAAGAAAAATTAGTAGATTTAATAGAAAAATTATCAGAACTTGAAACACAAGTAAAATGGTCAACTCAGAAAACAATTATATTTGAAGCAGGAATAATAAAGTTATGCAACAAGCAATCTATACAAAATGATGTGCAAAGCACACCAAAAATACAAAGTACCAAAAAAGCTGAAAATATTCAAAAACCTCAAACTCTTCAAGCAGAACAACCAAGGTTTGTAAGCAATGTAGAAAATACACCTAAAAAAACAAATTCAGAAGAATATTGGCCAGAAATCATAAACGACTTAAGGAAAAACGGAAAAATTGTGCTATACACTAATTTATTAGGAACAAAAGCAAAACAAATTAATGATATGACAGTAGGAATAGAATTCCCACAAGGAATCACATCATTTGGAAAAACAGTATTGGAAAAACAAGAAAATATAAGAGAAATTTCTAAACTAGTTTCTATAGCTTGCGGAAAAGAAATGCAAATAAAATATTTAATGGAACCAAACAACCAAAATCATATAATGACAAAAGAAGAAAATTTACAAAACTTTGCAAATCAATCTGATATACCATTTAATATAATAGATTAAAAAAAGAAAGGAGAAAATTTATGAGTAAAAGAGGAGGATTCCCTGGAGGAATGGGAGGCTTCGGCGGAATGAACATTAATAATTTAATGAAAGAAGCCAAAAAAATGCAAGCTGATATGGAAAAATCACAAGCAGAATTAGCAGTTAAGGAATTTGATGCATCAGTAGGTGGAGGAGCAGTAACAGTGAAAGTTTCTGGAGAAAAAGTAATAAAAGAAATAAAAATAAAACCAGAAGTCTTAGACCCAGACGATGTAGAAATGCTAGAAGATTTAATTTTAACATGTACAAATGAAGCATTAAGAAAAGTTGATAGTGAACAAGCGGCACAATTAGGAAAATTTAATATACCAGGAATGGGGTTATAAAAAATGTCATTATATTCACCATCAATAGAAAAATTAATAGAAAGTTTCGAAAAATTACCAAGCATTGGGCATAAAACTGCTGCAAGGCTTGCTTTTTATATGTTAAATTGTTCAGAAGAAGAAACAAAAGAATTTATAGACTCGATTGTAAATGCAAAGAAAAATTTAAAATATTGTAGCAAATGCTTCAATATTTCAGACACAGACCCATGTTTTATTTGCTCAAATAGCAAACGAGATACATCAACCATATGTGTAGTAGAAGATGTAAGAGATATAATAGCAATGGAAAAAACACATGAATTCAAGGGAGTTTATCATGTTTTACATGGATCAATATCACCTATGAATGGAATAGGACCAGATGATATAAAAATAAAAGAATTGTTATCAAGATTAATGGATGGACAGGTAAAAGAAGTAATACTTGCAACTAATCCTAGAGTAGAAGGAGAAGCAACAGCAATGTATTTATCTAAATTGATTAAGCCATTAGGAGTAAAAGTAACAAGAATTGCTCATGGAATTCCAGTTGGTGGAGATTTAGAATATACAGATGAAATAACCCTAACAAAAGCATTAGAAGGAAGAAGAGAATTATAGAATTTTGGCAATATTTGAAAAAAAGATAAAAATATGTTATAATTTTTATGTAGCTTGTAAAACAAACCAAATGGGGAGGAAAAAACATGACAACTAAAATAATAAGGGAAATGGATAATCACGGAAGAATAACATTAGGAAGAGGATTAATGAATCTATGTAGCTTAAAAACCGGTTGTGTTGCACTCTGTCGGATAGATGAAAAGCAGATTATGCTTAAAAACATCAATGACGCAGAAAAATGCACCATAATAGCACTTGCAAAACTTGAAACAAATAGCCGAATTCGGCTGCCAAAGGAGGTTATCCAAGAAGCAACAAAATTTGAAATTTACGTCAAAGATTTAAACCTTATAATAGAGGAAGCACACTGACTGTGTGCTTTTTCTAGGTATGTAGTAAAATATTGCAAATATCTCTAGTAGAATTAGGATGGCCAAGCAAAGTAGCATTTTTTTTCATTTCTTCCAATTTAGTTTGATTCGTAAATAAATTAGTTAAAATCTCTGTTACATCATCATCTTTTTTTATCCAAACACAAACACCTTTACTCTCTAAAAACTCAGCATTTTCCTCCTCTTGACCAGGAATTGGATTAATAACAATCATAGGTAATTTTGAAGCCAAACTTTCTGTAGTAGTCATTCCGGCCGGGTTTAGTAACAACCAAATCAGAAATACTCATCAATTCTGGAACTTGATTAGTAAAAGCAAGAACTTTAACACGATTTAAAGCATTATTTTTTACTACAATTTCTTCAAACTTAGCCTTCATTTTTTCATTTTTCCCGCTAATTGCAATAATTTGAAAATCATTTGAAAAATTAATTAAAGAATCAAAAATAGAAAAAGTCCTAGACTTTCCTAAGCCAAATTCCCCACCGCCAAAAAACAAAATATTTTTTTTGCCATCTTCTAAATCATATTGCTTTAAAATTTCTTTTCTATCATATTTTTGTAAAAAACGTTTAGATAAAGGAATACCTGTAATAAAAACTCTACTTTCATCAATACCTTTATCCACTAAATAACTTTTCATTTTATCATTTGCAACAAAATAAAAATCAGTAAAATCGCTACCAACTAGCCATTGGTCATGTGGTGCAAAATCTGTCATAATTGTTGCAATCTTTGCTGTAATTTTTCCTTTTCTTTTTAAATAACTACACATTTGGCTACTAAAAGGATGAGTAGAAATGATCAAATCAGGCTTTTTTTCACGAAGTAACTTTAACAATTTAATAGCTAAAATTATATTAGCTCTAGTTGAAAGATGAGCAAGAGGACCTTTTTGAGAATCATTATAAATTCTGCCCCAAACCCAAGGAGCCTTTTTTGCAGCCTCTCTATAAGCAGCAGTAGTAACTTTTTCAACAGTTTTATTAACATATTTCATACAATCAATCAATTCTGTATTGCAATCATTATAATGCTCTAAAATATATTCATTAATAGACTTAGCAGCATTCAAATGACCTCCACCATAAGATGCATAAAAAATTAAAATATTCTTCATATCCTAATATTCCCTTCTACTTCTGGTTTTATTTCTATCGTTTTAATTTTAGCATAAAAAATAAAAAAATTCAAAAAATGGAATATTTTTTAAATAAAAATACAAACTAATAAAAAATAAAATAGAAAAGAGTGATTTTTTGAAAAGTTCAATAAAAACAATTATAGCAATTGTATCATTATTAATTTTAAATTTATTTCTTATATTTTGTGGAATAAACATAGGAGAAAAAAAGGTCAGTTATGCAGCAACATCAAATGCATCAGACGTACAATTAATGGCAAGAGCAATAAATGGAGAAGCAAGAGGAGAGCCATATGAAGGGCAAGTTGCAGTAGGAGCAGTAATCCTAAACAGAGTAAAAAACTCTCGGCTTCCCAAATACAATATCAGGAGTAATATATCAACCAGGTGCATTTACAGCAGTTGCAGATGGGCAAATAAATCATCCAATAGCAGAAGGCTCAAGTGTATACAAAGCAGCCCAAGACGCTATAAATGGATGGGATCCAACAGGAGGATGCATATACTATTTTAATCCGGCAACAGCAACCAACAAATGGATTTGGTCAAGACCACATGTAAAAACCATAGGAAAACATAGATTTTGTAAATAAAGAAAGGAATTGATTTTTTATGGATAAAATAAAAAAAGGATATTTAATAGGTATTATAGGAGTGTTGATAGTAGCAGTTATAGCACTTGGAATTTTATTCTATTCTAAACAAAAGGAATATAAACAAGCCTCTCAAAATAGCTATAATATGGCATTTTACGAAGTAGTAGATTATGTGCAAAATGTGGAAACATATCTTGCTAAATCATTAATTTCATCAACTTCAGAGCATGGAGCAGAAACCTTAACTAATTTATGGAGAGAAGCAAATTTAGCACAAAGCTATTTATCAATGCTACCAATAGAAAGTCAAGAATTATCAAATACCGAAAAATTTTTAAACCAAGTAAGTGATTATAGTTATTCATTATCTAGAAAAAACATTTATCACGAAGACTTAAGCCAAGAAGATTTAAAAAATTTAAAAGATTTGCACAATTATAGTATAGATTTAGCCAACACTTTAAATCAGTTATCAGATGATTTAAATAGTGGAAGATTTAAATGGGATGAATTAACAGATAAAGGAACAGTTGCATTTGCACAACAAGTTGATAATATTTCAAAAGAAAGTTTTAGCAACTTAGAAGAAAATTTTCATGAATATGCAGGATTAATTTATGACGGAGCATTTTCAGAACATTTAACATCAAGCGAAAAAAAGGGTCTTACAGGAAATGATATTGAAGAAGAGCAAGCAAAACAAATAGCAGAACAATTTATAGGAAAAGACCAAATAAAAGAAATTAAAAATTTAGGATTTTCAGAAAATGCTACAATTCAAGTATATGATTTCTCAATTATTAACCAAAAAGACGAAAATATAAATTTATCCATTTCCAAAAAAGGTGGACACATTGTTTATATGAACTCAAATAGAGAAGTAAACGCAGAAACAATCTCACAAGAAGATGCAAATAAATTAGGAAAAGAATTTTTAAACCAAAAAGGATATCCAAATATGAAAGAAACCTATTACTTAAAGCAAGAAGGAGTAGTAACAATAAATTATGCATATTTGCAAGATGATGTAATAATCTATCCAGATTTAATTAAAGTAAAAGTAGCTTTAGATAATGGTGAAATATTAGGACTAGAAACAAGTGGATACCTAAATAATCACATTGAAACAAGAGATTTATCAAAAATAAAAATTCAAATTGAACAAGCAAGACAAACTATAAATCCAGATTTAGAAATCGGAAGTGAAGGATTAGCAGTTATTCCAACAGAATGGAAAACCGAAATTTTATGCTATGAATTTAAAGGAAAAGTAGAAGACAGAGAATTTTTGGTATATATAAATGCTGAAAATGGTAGAGAAGAAGATGTTTTAATGATTACTAATACTCCAAATGGAACTTTGACAATGTAGAAAATATGTGATAAAATAGTTACCATAAAAAGAAACACAAAAATTCCAAAAAAATAAGAATTTAAGGAGGAAAAAAATGATGTTTAGAAATGGTTTTGAAACTGTAAAGCGGTATTGGAGGAAAGTATCAACAAACGAACTAAAAGAAAGAAGCCGTAGGCACGAAGAATTTGGCTGGAGATTTTTCATAATAGGAATGCTTGCAATGTACATTTTCAATTTGCCAAAGTTAAAAGAAATATCAAAATGTGCAATTGCAGTTTTATCAGCCTCTATGATAGTTTGCATTATCTTTTTTGCAATGTCATTTGTAGAACACATTGTATTAAAAAATAGGGACGGTTCAGGAAGTAAACTAATAAATTTTTTTGAAAAAATGGATCGGTTCTTAAAAAAAGATAAGGAGCAATTTTCTTCAGACGAGCTGTGGAAACAATACAGTTTTGGATTTAGCATTGAGCAAATATGCCTAATAATATCGTCTGTTATATTAGCATTATTAATGCTGATATCAACGCGAATATATTTTGCGTCGATAGATAAATTCATAACAATATGTGTAATAATATCGCTTATAAGCTGTATATTAGCAGGATGCTGCATAAGGCGTACCAACCAAATCAAAGACGAATTAGAAAAAAGAAAATAACATCAAAAAGGGCTGTCAAAGATTTTGACAGCCCTAAAACATTTCAAAATTAATGCTTTTTATAAGTATCCTTAGAAAGTAATTGCTTACTAACTACAGCTCCATTTCGTTTTAAAATTTTATAAGCAACGGAATATATAGATGTAGCAGAACTACCAGTTTGATAAGAAGAAATTTCAACTTGATAATCATCATCTTGCTTCATACCAAAAATTTGGAAACTACAAACTCCGCCTGATACAGAACAAACAATCTTTATAGGATATTTTCTGTTATTTTTAAATTGAAAATCAAGAGAACCATAAGAAACGGTTGCATCTCTACTAATAGGTACATAAGAAGAAACAAACATGTGATTAGTTCTTTGTACAATATCTAAATTTGCATAAATAGCGGCATTATATAATGTAGAAGAAACTTGACAAATACCACCACCAATACCAGTTGTAACTTTACCATTTACATACACACCAGCTTCTTTATAACCTGCTGCAATAGTCCTTGCGCCAACAACTTTATTGTAAGAAAAAATTTCTCCAGGCATTAAAACAGTACCATTAACTTTTCTTGCTGCCAAAGTTATATTTGTTGTTCTATTTTTATCTGCTGTAGAAAATCTAGTAGAATAACTAGCAAGTAAATCAGGAAAGGCTTCTGTACCAATCATATTAGTAGTAACTTTTGGTGAAATAAATTTCAAAGGAATAGAATATTCCTCCTTTAATTCAGCAGTTACAAGAGATTTTGCATCATCCAAAGAAATATTAAAATCAACACCATTTTCAGAAGGATGAACAGAAAATGGATTAGTTGTGTAATAAGCATCAACAGGATCCTTTTTAATTTCATTATAAATTTTCTCAACATCAATAGGGTCAGGTTCTTGAGATTTTACAACAATCTCTACAGGATTCTCAACACAAGAAAAATTATAAATTGAATTTTTAATTGCATCTAATGTTGCATCAACATCAACAATATTTCCGAGTTTTACCAGATGTAACAAGCAATTCATTTCCTTCTATGTAATAACTACTTTGAACAACAGCATCTGGAAGTTGTGCAGACATGTCTTGTAAATTTTTTGATAAAGACTGCTCATCTAAAATAACTTTTGGCTCAATATTAACATTTCCAAACATTGTTGATAATACACTTAAATTATTTTCAAAAATATTTCCAGATCTTCCAACCTTAAATGCTTTATCGCAAGCAGATTTTGTATCAAAATAAGTTTCCATTTGTGTAAGTGAAATTGTTGCCTCAAAATCATCATGTTTAACAGTAATTTCATCAGGAAGATGACTCTTAAAATAATTATCCAATTGATACTTTGCATCAGAAGGACTTAAATTAGAAACATCAATATCTTTAATAAAAACGCCAGAAATTATATTAGTATTAAACATATTAAAAACCGTAAAACCGCAAAAAATAACTAATAAAATACTAATAAAAACACCAATAATTATAGAAAAAATGGATAAAATACTTTTTGGCTTTTTTTCCACATCAATCAAATTTTCATTTGAATTATTTTCTACACTTGATTTAACTTCGTTTGAAACTTCTTTATTTTCTTTCTTTTCTAAAACCTCATTTGCGTTACTCATAATTTTAGTAATCTCCCCATAACAATATCTATTTAATTATATCATATTTTTTATAAAAATGTGAAAAAAATATAAAATTTGACAAAATAAAAATAAAAAAAATGTAAATAATATAATTATAAAACTTTTATTTAAGTTTTATATAAAAAAATCTTTTATAGATTTTAGTTTTAGGAGGATGTTATGTCTAGAAATAGTAAATTAATATCTGAAAATTTAAGAGAAGAAATAGCAAAAGAACTAGGTGTATATGACCAAGTAAAAAAAGATGGCGGAAGTTGGGCAAATGTACCATCAAAACAATGTGGTAACATCGTAACAAAAGCTATCGAAATTGCAAACAGAAGTGTAGAAAACAAATAGTTATTTCTTTTATACTAAGAGGGGGATTCCATTTTAAATTTTGGAATACCCTCTTAAAATTATTAGTTGCAAAAAAAGAAAAATAAGCATATAATTTAACAAAATAAAATAAGAGGTGTAAAAATGAAAAATTTAACTGTGCAAGAAATAATAAAAGCAACAAATGCAGAACTAATTATAGGAAATCCAAAATTCATTTGCGAAAAATTTTCTCATGATACAAGAACAATCGAAAAAGGAGATACATATATAGCAATAAAAGGAGAAACCTTTGATGGAAACTTATTTTGGAAAGAAGCATTACAAAAAGGAGCAGACTGCATAATAGTATCAGACATAAAATATAATCAAGAAGAATTAGAACAATGGAAAAACAAAACAATACTAAAAGTAGATGACACTCTAAAAGCATTATATGAAATAGCAAAATTAAAAAGAAGTTTTTATAAAATACCAGTAATTGCAATAACAGGAAGCGTAGGAAAAACAAGCACAAAAGATATTATTGCAAATGTAGTATCACAAAAATACAAAACATTAAAAACAATAGGAAATAATAATAACAATATTGGATTACCATTTACAATACTAAAACTACAAGATGAAGAAGCAATGGTATTGGAAATGGGAATGAACCATTTTGGAGAAATCAGATTACTAACAAACATTGCAAAACCAAATATTTGTGTAATAACAAACATAGGAACATCTCACATTGGAAACTTAGGATCTAGGCAAAACATTTTAAAAGCTAAATTAGAAATTTTAGAAGGCACAGAAAATCCAACTATAATCATAAATAACGACAATGACCTATTACATAAATGGCAAGAAGAAAACAAAAACGAAAAAAATATAATTACATATGGAATAGAAGAAAAAAGCAATCTAAACGCAAAAGAAATTATATTAAAAGAAAGCGGAAGCGAATTTACTTGTAAAATTCAAGAAAAAGATGAAAAAATAAATGTACCAGTTGGAGGAGAACACTTTATACTAAACTCATTATGCGCAATTTGCGTTGGTAAAGAACTAGGAATAGAACCAGATAAAATAAAAAAAGGAATAGAAGAATTTGAATTAACAAAAAAAAGGATGGAAATTATCGAAACAAAAACTGGCATAAAAATAATAAATGATTCATATAATGCAAGTTTAGAATCAATAAAGGCAAGCCTAAAATATTTATCTAGTTTAGATGGGAACCGTAAAATTGCAGTATTAGGCGACATTCTAGAATTAGGAGAATATGCAGAAAAGTTACATAAAAAAGTAGGAGAAGAAATACCAAAAAGTAAAATTGATATATTAATCTGTAGAGGAGAAAACGCAAAATATATAGTAGAAGAAGCGGAAAAACTAGGAATGCCAAAAGAAAAAATTTATTACTTAAAAAGTAATGAAGAAATTGTAGAAAAAATCAAAGAAATTGCAAAACCAAAAGACATTATATTATTAAAAGCCTCAAATGGCATGAAATTTTTTGATATAGCAGAAAAATGTAAGGAGGAATTTGAATGCAAAAAATAGGAGTAATCTTTGGTGGAATGTCAACTGAAAATGAGGTATCAGTACAATCTGCAAAATCCATTTTAGAAAATTTAGATTCAAACAAATATGAAATATATCCAATTTATATAGACAAACAGGGAAATTGGTATAAATACAAAGAAAACGAAAAAATAACAAACATAATGGAATACCTAAAAAATTTAGATATACTTTTTCCAGTGTTACATGGTCTATATGGAGAAGATGGAACTATTCAAGGACTATTCGAACTATTAAAAAAACCATATGTGGGATGTAAAGTGCTTGCATCAAGTGTCGGAATGGATAAAGTATATACAAAAATTATATTTGAAAAAGTAGGATTAAACCAAGCAAAATACGAATATATAAGAAAATACAAAAATCAATACATATACATAGATAAATTATTTAATGAAAAAATTGTATCATTAGAAGAAGCAAGCAAAAAAATAGCTCAAAACCTAAAATTTCCAATGTTTGTAAAACCATCTAACTCAGGCTCAAGTGTTGGAATTAATAAAGTAAAAAATGAAGAAGACCTAAAAAAATATATTGAATATGCATCACAATTTGACACTAAAATTTTAGTAGAAGAAGGAATTAATGGAAGAGAAGTAGAATGTGCAGTTCTAGGAAATGAAGAAGTAATTGCATCTTGCGTAGGAGAAATAAAAACACCAGATGAATTCTACAGTTATGATGCAAAATACAAAAATCAAGAATCAAAAACACAAATACCTGCAAAAAACTTAGAAGAAAACTTATCAAATGAAATTCGACAACAAGCAATAAAGGCATTTAAAGCAATAGATGGAAAAGGATTATCAAGAGTAGACTTTTTTATTGAAAATGAAACTAACAAAATTTATATTAATGAAATTAATACATTACCAGGTTTTACAAGTATTAGCATGTATCCAAAACTTTTTGAAGCAAGTGGTATTACTTACCAAAAATTATTGGATAAATTAATTGAATTATCAAATCATTAAAAAATCCATAAAAACTATGGATTTTTTTTAAAATTATGATATAATATGCTTACCTAACTTTTAGGGAGGATGTTAAAAATGGTATTTAAAAATTATTATAAAATATTAGACCTAGAAACAAGCCATGTTTCAATAGAAGAAATAAAAAATGCATATAGACAAGCTGCAAAAAAATATCATCCAGACGTAAACGTAGGAGATAGTTTAGCAGAAGAAAAAATAAAAGACATAAACGAAGCATATAGAACATTATCTGTACCAGCATCAAAAAGAAAATACGATAGAATATGGAACTCTCACTTTAATAAAGTACAAAAAGCATTCACAGGAGCTGAAAGAAAAGGAGCACTATTCAATATATTTTTAGGAAATGTTGGACAAGATGAAAACCAAAACACAAGCAGAACCAAAAAATTTGCAACAAAAGGAGAAGACATAGAAACAGAAATAAATATAAGTTTACAAGAAGCCTTTTTTGGAATGGAAAAAAATTTATCAATCAGAACAGCTGAAGGAAAAACAAAAAAAATAACTGTAAACATACCACAAGGAATTCAAAATGGAGAAAAAATTCGTTTAATAGGGCAAGGAAAAATAAGTGAAGATGGTGGAAAAAACGGAGATTTGTTAATAAAAATAAAAATTAATGATGACCGTAAATTCAAACTAAAAAATAACGATTTATACACTAACTTACTATTAACGCCATGGGAAGCAGCTTTAGGAGCTAGAGTTACAATCAATTCAATTGATGATGAAACAAAAATATATATTCCACAAGGTACACAAAGTGGAGAAAAAATCAAAATTCCAAATAAAGGATATAAATTAAATGATGGAAAAAGAGGAGATTTAATAGCAGAAATTAAAGTAGTTGTACCAAAAAAAATAAATGATCAAGAAAAAGAAATATATGAAAAATTAAAACAAATATCAAAATTTAATCCTAGAAGTGAACAAATATAAATTTACATAATAAGAAATACATAAAATATTGACAAAACGCTAAAAATTCGCTATAATAAATTATAGTGTTATGCGAAAATATAAAATATTAAGGAAGAGGTGTAAAAATGGAAACAATTCAAGGAAAACACTTTAGCATAACAGATCCAGAAGGAATAAAAACAGTTATCTATCAAATAAATGAAACAAAAAAAGAATACCTAGAAGAATATCCAAAATACACAGTAGAAAGGCTAGAACACACAGAAGAAATTGTAGGAAATCTAAATAGGAAAACTTTTTATGTTGAAGAACCTCAAAAAAATGGAAATCAGCTAGTAATTTTATCTTTTGGAGAAGACAGAGTAGTTATCAATACAGGAATATTGCTAGGAGATGAAGTTAAAATAACAAAAAGACCAGAGCCATTTAAATTTAACACATTATATTCAGAAGAAGAAACAGAATACAAAGATTTTCAATACACGCCAAATTTACAAAGACCTATAACAATTATAGATCCAGAAACTACAGAAGAAGTAAAACCTGTACTTTATTTTGATGAGCAAACAAATGAAGTAAAAGGAAAATGTAAATTGAAGCCATACAAATCTTATTTCGCATTCGAAATAAGAGAAAAGAAGTAGGAGGGACAAATATGTCAGTAAATAGAAAACAAGGTAATGCACAAATACCAAGAGAAGCCATAAAAGGAGCAGCAGGGTTAGGTGCAGAAGATAATTTTGAATTAGGAATGATGGCAATACAAGAAAAAGACCAAAAAGAGCAAATCATAGTAACTAATATAAGTAAATGCAAAGAGCCAATTCAAGCAATGAAAACACCAGATTTATCAAGTGTAAAAGTACATTCTGGAGGACTAAACGATAAACAACCAAAAACTTCTGAAAGAGGAGAATAATACCAAAGAGTAGGTGAAAATAATGAATTACAAAATAGAAGGTGCAATTAGAAGAAATAGAAAAAATTTTATAATATTTGCAATACTATGGATATTCATTGCCATAGTATTAGTTTCGCCTTTTGCCTATAGTTCTCATATGGCAGGATTAGACGGAAAAATGAATTTAGAAATCTTTTTTGAAACATTCGGACAATCAATAGGGAACCCATTTGGAACATTAGGAAACATATTTTCACAAGGTGCAACAGGAACATATTTTTCAACTTTACTCATCGTAACAATATTTTACTCAGTATTTTTCTTTATAGGATTTGTTCGTTCAGCGCCAAAAAACGAATACTCTGATATAGAACATGGTTCAAGTGATTGGAGTCAAAGAGGAGAACAATATCAAATATTAAGTAGAGATAAAGGAATAATATTAGCAGAAGGAAATTACTTACCAGTAGATAAAAGAGGAAACGTAAATGTATTAGTAGTAGGACGGATCAGGATCTGGTAAATCTGCATCTTACTCAATACCAAATGCATACCAATGCTTAGGCTCATATATATTTACAGACCCAAAAGGAGAATTATATGACAGAACAGCAGGATACCTAAAACAGCAAGGATATGAAATAAAAGTATTAAACTTAGTAAGACCACAATATAGTGATGGATACAATCCATTAATGCATATATCATCTGAATTAGACGTAGATGTAATAGCAAACACAATAGTAAAAGGTCAACAATCAGAAAGTGGAAAAGCAGACCCATACTGGGATGACATGGCAGAAATGCTATTAAAAGCATTAATATATTACTTAATAGCAACAAGACCAGAAGAAGAACAAAACCTTGCAAGTTGTGCTGAACTAGTAAGAGCAGCAAATAGTAATGGTGGAAGTAACTTACTTACAGAACTAATTAGCGAGTTACCATATGACCATCCAGCAAGAATGTATTATAAATCAATAGAAATAGCACCGGAAAAAACATATGGTTCAATTTTAAGCTCATTACAATCAAAATTAGGAAAATTCGACTCAAAAGAAATTGCAGAATTAACATCAACAGATACAATTGACTTTGAACAAATAGGAAACAAAAAAACAGCAGTTTATGTTATATCATCAGATACACACACAGCATATGACTTCTTACTAACAATATTTTTCTCTCAAATGATACAACAACTATACGACTATGCAGATCAAAATGGAGGAGCATTAAAAGAGCAAACATTCTTTATTTTAGACGAATTTGCAAACATCGGAAAAATACCGGACTTTGACAAAAAAATCTCAACATCAAGAAGTAGAAAAATATCATTTAGTGTTATTTTACAAAACATAGACCAATTAGAAGCAGTATACGAAAAATCATATGAAACAATCATGGGTAACTGTGATACACACGTATTTTTAGGAAGTAACTCATATAAAACAGTAGAATATTTCTCAAAAGCCTTAGGAGAAAAAACAATAGAAAGAGATAGCGTATCAATAAATAGAGATAGACAAAACTGGAAAACAGGAAAATCCGTATCAGACCAAGTAATGGCAAGAGCATTAATGACACCAGATGAATTACGTAGAATGGATAATGATGACTGTATAATTTATGAAAAAGGAATAAAACCAGTAAAAGCTAAAAAATTTTATTATTTCAAAAAGCCTATGGCAAAGAAAATGGCAGCATTTGAAATTAGCCATAATGACATCGGAGAAATAGATAGAGGAACATGGAGAAAATATAATCCATACAATCCATATGTAGAAAAAAAAGATGAAAACGAAGTACAAAATCTAAAAGTAGAATCATTAGATGATTTATTTGAAGACGAAGTACCAGTAGAACCAAAAAAAGAAGAAAGCAATACAGAAAATCAAAAATTAGATTTAAATGATTTTGAAGACATAGAAGATACACATGAAAATAAAGATGAAGAAGTGTATGACTTACAAAAAGAACTAGAAGCAAAATTTGATGAATTATTCGGACCAATTGATTAAACAACAAATAATAAAAAAGAGCTTTGTAAAAAATATAAAAGCTCTTTTTTGATGCCTTTAAAGAGCAAAATCTAGCCTATTTACATATTGAAAAAAAACAAAAAATATGCTATCATTTGAAAAAAATACAAGGAGGAAACTATGAAATTTGTTCACATAGCAGACTTGCACTTTGACAAGTCATTTGTCAAGCTTTCAGATAAAAACATCTTAGGAGACTTAAGAAGACTAGAGCAAAGAAAAGCCCTAAAAAAAGTAATAGAATATATAAAACAAAATAAAATTAAATATTTATTCATTTCAGGGGATTTATATGAAAACAAATATATTAGACAATCAACAATAGAATATATAAACAATTTATTTTCCGAAATACCAGAAACGAAAATATATATAGCACCAGGCAATCATGATCCATACATAAAAAACTCTTACTATAAAAAATTCAATTGGAATCAAAACGTAAAAATATTTGAGCCACAAATCGAAAAAATCGAAACAGAAGAAGCAAATATTTATGGATACGGATTTGGCAATTTCTATTGTACTAACTGTGGAATAGAAAACTTAAAATTAGAAAATAATGACAAAATAAACATACTTGTAATTCATGGTACATTAGATGGAGCATCCTTAGAAGAAAAACAATACAATTCCATCTCTAGTAAAATGCTAAAAGAAAAAGGATTTGACTATATAGCATTAGGACATATTCACAAATTAAACTATAATACAGAACCAAACCAAAAAATAGTAAATCCAGGTTCATTAATTTCATTAGGATTTGATGAATTAGGTAAACATGGAATGATAGTTGGAGAACTTACTAAAAATGAAATAAACCTAGAATTTATTCCAATAGATGAAGAAGAATTCAAAGAAATAAAAATTGATGTAACAGAAATAATTTCAAAAGAAGAATTAATAGAAAAATTAAATAACTTAGAAATAAAAAACAATGAATATATAAAAATAATATTAGTAGGAAATAGAAATTTTGAAATAGATGAATACGAAATAATAAAATATATGCAAAATGAAAGAATAATAAAAATAAAAAATCAAACAAAAATAGCAATTGACTTAAAGAAGATATCAAACGAAAACACATTAACAGGAATATTTGCAAAAGAAATGTTAGAAAAATTAAAACAAGAAAATATAACACGGCGAAGAAAAAGAAATAATAGAAAAAGCAATCGAGATAGGACTAGAAGCACTAAAATAAAGGAGAAGATTTTTTTGAAAATAAATAAATTACAAGTAAATTCATATGGAAAATTAAAAAACAAACAAATAGAATTAGGAGACCATATAAATATTATTTATGGTCAAAACGAATCCGGAAAATCAACATTATTACAATTTATAATAAATTGTTTTTATGGTGCCTCAAAAACAAAAAATGGAAAAGAAATATCAGACTTAGAAAAATATACTCCATGGGTGGGAGAAGAATTTTCTGGAAAATTAAAATATGAATTAGACAATAAACAAAAATTCGAAATATTTAGAGAATTTAAAAAGAAAAATCCACAAATATTTAATGAAAAAAAAGAAGATATATCACAACAATTTAATATTGATAAAACAAAAGGAAATGAATTTTTTTATGAACAAACAAAAATAGATGAGCAATTATTTTTATCAACAATTGTAGCAAATCAAGATAAAGTAAAACTAGAAAAACAAAATCAAAATTTCTTAATACAGAAGGTTGCAAACCTAGTTGGAACAGGAGAGGATAATGTATCATTTAAAAGAGCAATTGACCGAATTGACAGGCGAAAATTAGATGAAATAGGAACCAAAAAAACTAGGGAAAAGCCAATTAACTTAATTTATCAAGAAATTGAAAAATTGGAAAAAGAAAAGCAAGAAATAGAAAAAACTGTAGACATAAAGTATGAAATTGAGGAAAATAGACAAAATTTAAAACGAGAAATTTCTCAATTAGAAAATGAAAATCAACTTCTAAAAGACATAAAAATAATTGATGAAAATGAAAAAATTGAAAGCGAAAAAATAAATTTAAAAATAAATCTAAAAAATGAAAATAATGAAAAAATAAATTTATTAAAAAATAAAATAGATGAAATAAAAATAGAAAATAAAAATATATTTGAAGAAAATAAAAAAATAAAATCAGAAAAAAATAAATTAAATAAAAAAATAATTATTTTATTTTTATTAATTATTGGAATAAATATATTACAATTTATTTTTATTCCAAATAAAATATTTAATTATATTTTTCTACTTACAGTACCAATGGTTTTAATTTTTTACATATTTTTAAAAATAAAAATAAAAAATAAAGAAAAAAATAATAAAAATAACTTAGAAAAAATAAATTCAGAAATAAACAATTTAAATTATGAAATAAATTTAATAGAAAAAAATAAAAAAGAATTAGAAAAAGAAATAAATGAATTAAAAAATAATTATATTTTAAAAATAAATTTAGAAAAAGAAAAAATAAAAAATAAATATCAAAATAAAATAGAAAAAAATAAAATAAATAATTTAATTAATATAAAAAATAATAATTATGAAATTCAAAAAACAGAAAATGAATTAAATAATAAAAAAATAGAACTACACAAATTAGAATTAGATTACAAAAATATAGAACCAAAATTGGAAAAATTATCCAATATAGAAGAAAAATTGGTTAACAATAATGAAAAAATGTTAACCCTAAACAAATTAGAAGCAAGCATGAATTTAGCAAAAGAAGTCTTAAGCCAATCTTATGAAAAAATAAAAAACACAGTAACCCCTAAGTTTACAAAAACATTGTCAAACAGTATAGAAAATATTACAAATGGTAAATACACAAATGTTGTGTTAAATGATGAAGTAGGATTAATAATAGAAACAGAAAATGGAAATTATATGCCAATATCAAGATTAAGTATAGGAACAATTGATCAATTATATTTATCATTAAGACTTGCAATGGTAGAAGATTTATCAGAAGAAAAAATGCCAATAATTTTAGACGAAACATTTGCATACTTTGATAATGAAAGATTAAAAAATATTTTAAAATATTTAGAAAAAAGATTTTCAAATTATCAAATAATAATATTTACTTGCACAAATCGAGAAAAAGAAATTTTAGGAAAATTAGAAATACCATTTAATTTTATAGAAATGTAAAGAAACTTGATTTTCTAGTTGAATAAATAAAAAAAATGTAGTATAATAATTTAGCAAAAATAGAAAAAAAGGAGAATTTTTATGTTTGATAAATTAGAAATGGTTGAAAAAAGATATGATGAATTAACCAATTTAATTTCAGACCCACAAGTAATTGCAAACCAAGACGAATGGCGAAAACTAATGAAAGAACATGCAGAAATAGAAGAAATAGTATTAAAATACCGTGAATACAAAAAAGCAAAAAATGCAATGAATGATGCAGAAGAATTAATGAAAGATCCAGAAATGAAAGAGCTTGCAGAACAAGAATACTATGAAAACAAAGAAAAATTACCAAAAATAGAAGAAGAATTAAAAGTATTGTTAATACCAAAAGATCCAGACGACGACAAAAACATCATATGCGAAATTAGAGGAGGAGCAGGAGGCGAAGAAGCAGCATTATTTGCAGGAACACTTTATAGAATGTACACAATGTATGCCGAAAAAAAACACTGGAAATTAGAAGTATTAAATGAAAACGAAACAGGACTAGGTGGATACAAAGAAATATCATTTATGATAACAGGAAAAGGAGTGTATAGCAGACTAAAATTTGAAAGTGGAGTTCACAGAGTTCAAAGAGTTCCAGACACAGAAAGTAGTGGAAGAATACACACCTCAACAGCAACAGTTGCAGTATTACCAGTAGTAGAAGATGTAGAAATCGAAATAAATCCAGCAGACATAAAAATGGAAGTATATAGAGCATCACGGAGCAGGAGGACAACATATAAACAAAACTTCATCAGCAGTAAGATTAATACATGAACCAACAGGAATAGTAGTAGAATGTCAAACAGAAAGATCACAATTTCAAAACAAAGACAATGCAATGAAAATGCTTAGAACAAAATTATATGAAATGGAAAAACAAAAGCAAGATAGCGAAATAACAAACGCAAGACGTTTGCAAGTAGGCTCAGGAGAAAGAAGTGAAAAAATTAGAACTTATAATTATCCTCAAGGAAGAATTACAGACCATCGAATAGGTTTAAGCATATATCAAATGGAAAACTTTCTAAATGGAGACCTTGATGAAATGATAGATAATTTAATTGCAGCAGATAGAGCAGAGAGATTAAAAGGAGAAGAATAAAAAAATGGTAGATTGCAACAACAATCTACCATTTTAAAATGCTATTTTAATTACTCATTACTTGCAACATCAGATGTTTCCAATGAAGATGTACAATAAGGACATCTAGTTGCATTTATATTAATTTCAGAATAGCAATGAGGACATACTTTTGTAGTAGGCTCCTCAGTTGGTTCTTCATCTTCAATATCAGTTCCAACAAGTTCTTTCGCTTTATTATTTAATTTAGTAAAAGTTCTAATAGCCATAAAAATAGAAAAAGCGATAATTAAAAAATCAACAATAGTAGTAATAAAAGACCCATATTTAATAGATGAATTACCAATCGTAAGTGTTAAATCATCAAAAGAAACTCTTCCTGTAAAAATTGCAACTATTGGCATAATAATATCATTAACAAGAGATGTAACAATTTTTTGGAAAGCTCCACCGACAATTACACCGATTGCCATATCAAAGATATTTCCTTTGGTAGCAAATTCTTTAAACTCTTTTAACATTTTATTCACTCCTTCTACAATATTTTACAACAAATGGCAAAAAAAGTCAATATGTAAACCAGCAAAAAACATTGACAAATTGCCGTTTGTATGATAATATACCAATATCTTTAGTGGAGGGATAAATAAGTGAATAATTTATTTGATAATACAAAAAAAAGAAACGTTTTAATAGGAGGAGCATGGCCTTATGCAAACAGTTCATTACATTTAGGTCATCTTGCAGCATTAATATCTGGTGACTTCTTAAAAAGATACCATGAATTATTAGGAGACAATGTTTTATATGTATCAGGAACAGATTGTCATGGAACACCAATAACAGAAAGAGCCGCACGAGAAGGCGTAAATCCAAAAGACATCGCTGAAAGATATCATAAAGAATTTAAAGACATTTTTGAAAAAATGAATTTTTCATATGACCTATACACAAAAACATGTGACGAATACCATAAAAAACATGTAGAAGACATGTTTTTAAAAATGTACAAAAATAATTATATATATTCAAAAAAATCTATGCAACCATACTGTGAACACTGCCAAAAATTTGAAGCAGATCGAGAACTAGAACTAATATGTCCGCAATGTGGAATGGTAACAAAAGGAGATCAATGTGATTGCGGATACGTTCCAACAGAAGAAGACTTAATTGGTGCAACCTGTAGAGAATGTAGAAACAAAACAGTACAAAAAGAAAATACACATCTATATTTAGCATTATCAAAGCTACAAAAAGAATTAGAACAATATGTTAATGAAAAACAACAAAACTGGAGAATTGCATCAAAAAACGAAACTGAAAAATATTTAAAAGAAGGATTAAAAGATAGAGCAGTTACAAGAGATTTATCTTGGGGAATAGATATTCCAATTGAAGGCTTTGAAGATAAAAAAATGTATGTATGGATAGATGCTGTATTAGGATATGTAACTGCAACACAAAAAATTTGTGAAGAAAAAGGGCAAAACTGGGAAGACTATTGGAAAGAAAACAACAATCTTAGAATGTATATGTGTCATGGAAAAGACAACATAACCTTCCATACAATAATCTTACCAGCATTATTACTTGCGATGAACGAAAATTATCATTTACCAGATGTAATGGTAGCAACCCAGTACTTAAACATCAATTCTGAAAAAATATCAAAAAGTAAAGGAAACGGAATAACAATTTTGGAAATGATTGAAAAATACAGTGTAGATTCCTTAAGATATTATATGATATCACATGGACCTGAGAACAAAGACGTTGATTTTACAATTGAAAATTATGTTAGCATATACAATTCAGACTTAGTAAATAAATTTGGAAATTTTGTTAACAGAACATTAAAATTCAAAGAACTAACAAAAATACCTTATGGAATTATGGATAAACAAATAGATGAACAAATAAAAGAAAAATATAAAAACATTTCAAATTACATTGAAAATTTAGAATTTAAAAAAGCATGCAATGAAATCATCGAATTAATAGAAACAGGAAACAAATATTATGATGAAAGAAAACCATGGATACAAAGAAAAGAAAATATAGAAGAATTCAACAATACAATCTATACCTGTGCAAATATAATTGCAAACTTATCTAATTTAATCGAACCTATCATGCCAGAAACAGCATGCAAACTAAGACAATATTTAAACATTAGCAATCCATCATGGGAACAAATAGATATAAAAGAAGAAATTCCTCTTAAGGACATAGGAATTCTTTTTGAAAGAATATAAAAATACCATGAATAAACAATAGCTTCTTCCAATAAACTAGTATAAAGAAAAAGGGAAGGAGCTTTTTAAATTGGGAGAAATACTAAAAACAACAATAGCAGGTTTATTTTTTGGAACATTTGGAACAACAATACGGAGGATTATTAGGGATCATTATAAAAAAACATTCAAACAAATTTCTAAGTTTTATACTATCATTTGCATCAGGCCTAATGATGGCAGTTATTTGTTTCGACTTAATACCTGAAGCATTAGAAATAAGTCCGTTACCATATGTCATAATAGGAATATTAATAGGAATATCAGCAATGATCTTTTGTGACCTATTAGTAGAAAAAAAATTTAACGCAAATTCAATAACAAATAAAAAGCAAACAACCAAAAGTACATTACTAAAAACAGGTATTATTGTATCAATTGGGCTTGCAATACACAATTTCCCAGAAGGATTAGCAATTGGCTCAGGCTTTGATGCATCAATGAGATTAGGTTTAAGTTTAGCATTAGCAATTTGCTTGCATGATGTACCAGAAGGAATATCAATGGCAATACCAATGAAACATGGAGGAATGCAAGCAGGAAAAATAATTTTATATGTAGTCTTATCAGGAATAACAACAGGAGTCGGAGCATTTTTTGGAGCAATTGTAGGAACAATATCACAAGAAGTAATTGCAATTTGTCTAAGTTTTGCAGCAGGAGCAATGTTGTATATAGTATCTGGAGAACTAGTACCAGAATCAAACAGTTTGTATCATGGAAGAATGACAGCAGTGGGAAATATGTTGGGCTTTATAATAGGCATATTTACAAATATGTTATAAGATGTTACTTAGGTTTTTTATATTCTATGAAAGACGTCATTGAAAAGAGTTTTTTGAAAAGAGTTTTTTAGAAAAAATTATTTACAAGGAAAAAATATTGTGATAAAATTTTAATACAAATATTAATACAAACATAACATAATTTAGAATTTTCTGTACAAACAAAAACCAAAGAAAGCGAGGAAATAAAAAATGAAGAAAAAGAAAAAAACTCAAGCAAAAATAATTGAGAGAAAAAGTCCATTTGAGACAAGAAAAATTGAAACAAGCGGAATAACCTTAATAGCATTAGTAATAACAATAATAGTGTTATTAATCTTAGCAGGAGTGAGTATTGCAACATTAACAGGAGATAATGGGGTTTTGACAAAGGCACAAAATGCAAAAGACTTAACGAACCAAAAAACAGCAGAAGAAGAGGTACAAATAGAAGTATTAGGAAGTTTAGATAATAGTGGAAATATAAATATAGAAGATCTAAATTCAAATTTGATTAATCATTTAACAGGAGTAAACTACAAAGGAGAACCATTATCAGCGGAAAATAAAATAGAAAACTTGCCAGCAGTAGTGGAATACAATGGATATAAAATACTAATCTCAGGAGATACAAGTATTTCTCTAGGAGATGCATTAAAGCCAGGAGAAGAAGCAAAAGAAACAAAAAAATACAACTATACAGATGGAGTAGATGTAGCAACAATTCCAGAAGGATTTGCAGTATCAGAAAAAGCAGATGAGCAAAAAATAGCAAATGGGTTAGTAATAAAAGATAAACCAGATGGAAATGAATTTGTATGGATACCATGTACAATAACACAATACCAAAATGCCAAAAATGCAGTAAAAAGAAATAATTGGAGTCACAATGACGAATATTATACAAATGGAGGAGGAGATGGCTCAGCATGGAGTGACGATTACACAGAGCAAGACTTAAGTAATATAAATGCAGTATATGTACAAAATGGTGTAACAGAAGAAACAATAAGTCAAATAACATCAAGCTGGGAAAACAACCAAACAGAAGTAGCAGAAGAAAGTATAAAAAAATATGGAGGATTTTATATAGCAAGATATGAAGCCGGAATACCAGAAACAGCAAAAGCATTTTATACAGCACCAGATAGTGAAGGTGAAGATTTAAAATATAAAAGTGATGGAGGAATAAGAGGAGCAACCACTAAAGCAGGATTAGAATCAGTACAAAGTTTATCACCAGTAAGCAAAAAGGGAGTACAAGCATGGAATTTTATAACACAATCAAATTCAAAAATAGTAGCAGAAAATATGTATAAAGGAAATCCATCTGTTGGAAGTTATTTAGTAGATTTACAAGCATGGAATTATATATGTGAAAACATATATAGTAAAACAGGAAAAAATATAACAGATTCAAGTGCATGGGGAAATTACTCAAATAATAGCAGTGTATATAACGAAGAGCTAGAAGGACTTTGGGCACAACATGCATGGACTACCGAATGGAAGATTGCAGGAAATTATAAAAAAGGACAAGTAACGGAAAAAGCAGGAGATGAAAACACAGAACTCGGAGGAACAAACAGAATAGAATTACCAACAGGAGCAAGTGAAGATTTTAAAAATTACAATATATATGATATGGCAGGAAACATGTGGGAATGGACAACAGGACACAATATAAATAAAGAAACAATGTACGTTGTTCCTCGTGGCCGGGAGCTTCGATCTTGATGGGGAAGAAGTCCCAGTTGTACGTGCACATGGCTCAAATGCATTCAATGGCTATAGCCTACACATTGGATTCCGCGTTGTACTTTATATGAAATAAAATGTGTATAATTATATAGAAAATAAAGTTAAGAGATGTAATAAAATTTCTTATCTTTATTTTTTTATTTTTTTAAAATTAGATAGAAGTCAAAATAAAAAACTATATCATAACATATTGACATAAAGACTGAAATTTCAATAAAATGATTATAAAATAAAAAGAAAGAAGTTGAAGGAAACGAATGAAAAAAGAAGAATTAAAACAAGTAAATAAAGGAATAACACTAATAGCTCTAGTAATTACAATAATAGTGTTATTAATCTTAGCAGGAGTAAGTATTGCAACTTTAACCGGAGATAATGGAATACTTGCCAAAGCACAAAATGCAAAAGACTTAACGAATCAAAAAACAGCAGAAGAAGAGGTACAAATAGAAGTATTAGGAAGTTTAGATAATAGTGGAAATATAAATATAGAAGATCTAAATTCAAATTTGATTAATCATTTAACAGGAGTAAACTACAAAGGAGAACCATTATCAGCGGAAAATAAAATAGAAAACTTGCCAGCAGTAGTGGAATACAATGGATATAAAATACTAATCTCAGGAGATACAAGTATTTCTCTAGGAGATGCATTAAAGCCAGGAGAAGAAGCAAAAGAAACAAAAAAATACAACTATACAGATGGAGTAGATGTAGCAACAATTCCAGAAGGATTTGCAGTATCAGAAAAAGCAGATGAGCAAAAAATAGCAAATGGGTTAGTAATAAAAAACAAGACAGATGGAAATGAATTTGTATGGATACCATGTACAATAACACAATATCAAAATGCCAAAAATGCAGTAATGAAAAATAAATGGACTCATGATTCAGAATATGAGACAAATGGAGGAGATAGTGTAGAATGGAGAGATGATTATACAGGAGAAGATATAAGCAATATAAATGAATTATATGTAAAAAAACGGAGTAGATAATACAACAATAAGTAAAATAACAGAAAGTTGGGAAAACAAGCAAACAGAAGTAGCAGAAGAAAGTATAAAAAAATATGGAGGATTTTATATGTAGATTTGCGAATTAAAACATACATATATTTTCAAACTAAAAAAACAGCAAATTAGCTATGTTTCACAATAAAG
>CANQHU010000018.1 GCA_947623945.1 uncultured Clostridia bacterium
TGAATTGATAACCATAAATAGCTATTCACAGGAAAGGAATAGGTATTTATATGAAACAAGAATATAAGATAAAAGAAGTTTTTAACGAAAATGCAAAAACAATACAAGAGAAATTGCAAGAAATATTTATAAGTTATTTAATTGAAAAAATTAATAAATAGTTATAAAGGCTAGTAAGTATATGATTTTTCTATATTTACTAGCCTTAAATTTATAAATATGAGTTGCAAAATTTATATATAAATTGTATAATTCAGTTATAAATTGGATAGGAGGAAACCTATTGTTATTAGAAAGAGAGGTTTTAGATGATAACAATAGCAAATCCTGAAAAATATAGAGCAGGATTATATGAAAGATTATCCAATGAAAATATAGAAGTTCGGTAATGGAGAAATAGTTGTTTCAAAGGAAGATGAATTAGAAAGTGGAAGTATAAGCACACAAAAGATTTTCAATGAAGATTTTTGCAAACAAAGAAATATTTATATATATGACCACTATACTGATGATGGAGTATCTGGAGCAACATTTGATAGACCAGACTTCAATAGAATGATACAGGACATTGAAAATAAAAAAATAAATATGGTAATTGTAAAAGATTTATCAAGATTTGGAAGATTATCAAGTCAAATATCATATTACTTGGAAGAATACTTTATCCTCAAAGGTGTAAGATTTATAGCTGTAAATGATGATATTGATACAGGAAATGCTGAAACATCAGAGGAAATGACACAATTTAAGGCATTTTTTAATGAATGGTTTTTACGAGATACTTCAAAGAAAATAAGAAATGGTAAAAGAACAAGAGCAAAAGAAGGAAAAGTAATGACAACATATCCTACTTATCGGTTACAAGAAAGACCCATTAGATAATAATCATTATGTTATTGATCCAGATACAGCACCAATAGTCAGAAGAATATTTATATTAGCACGAAATGGAAAGACACCAACAGAAATAGGAAAAATTCTAACTGATGAAAAAGTTTTAGTTCCATCAGAGATTTGTCGGAAATAACCATACAAGAAAGAACGGAATAAAACGAGGCTGGAATAGAAACACAGTAAAAAGAATATTACAAAATGTTGTATATCTTGGGTGGGTATCAAATGGAAATGTAAAGAAAATCAATTATAAAAGTAAAAAGATAATGACAATGCCAAAAGAAGAAAGAATTATTGTAAAAGGTAAGCATACACCAATAATAGATGAAGAAACTTTCAATATAGTACAAGATATGATAAAAAGTAGAACAGGAGTAAGAACAAAGTCTTATGATTGGCTATTAAAAGGCTTATTAACTTGTAAAGAATGTGGAAAGAAATTAAGTATAGTGCCACAAAAACATCCTAACAAAACTACTTTCTATGTAAGGTGCAATACTTATGCTTGTAATACTCATTTGCATTTATGTACTCCACATAGTAATAATTTAGAAAAACTAACAAACTATGTGATAGAACAAATAAAAGCAAGATGTAATGAATTTTTAGATGAAAACAAGTATATGCAAGTTGCTAATTCTTCCAAAGATAAAATACTAAAAGATAGGTTTAATTTCAAAAATGAAATTCTAGTTTTAGAAAAGAAATTAAAAGACATTGATAAAATTATAGACAAGTTGTATGAAGATAAATGTAAGGGCTTATTTGAAGATGAAGATTTTACAAGACTTTATTCAAGACAAATTGAAACGAGAAAAGAAACTAACGAAAGAATTAAATGTTTGCAGAAGCAAATAGAAAAAGAAGATTCTTCGGTAGATATAAATAAACTTGTTAAAGATTTTGTAAATATGAAAGAAATAACAAGAACAATGCTCGTATCATTAGTAGATAAGATAGAAATATCAGAGAATAAAGAAATAACTATATATTATAAATTCAATATTTTAAATATGAGAAAATTAAATGATGAAGAAGAACTAATAAATGTTGGCTAGATAAAAAATAGTCATAACAGAATATTATAACAATAATAGTGTTATTAATCTTAGCAGGAGTGAGTATTGCAACATTGACAGGAGATAATGGAATTTTATCTAAAGCACAAAATGCAAAAGAGAGAAATGATGCAGCTGAAAAAGAAGAAACACAAAAGTTGCTACAAGCAGAGGCAAATATGAATTTTGAAGAAACAGAATATAATGGAGTGACAATTCCAGCAGGAATGGCACCAACTAAAAAAGAAGGAGAAAGCACAGTTGCTGAAGGATTAGTAGCAGTAGATAAAAATGGAAACGAATGGGTATGGATAGAAGTACCAAAATCAGAAATGCCAGCAGATTTAACTTTTACGAATGAAACGGGTTATTCTGAAGCTGATCAAAAGAATTGTGATGACATAACAGCAGCACTAAAAAAATATGCAGCATCATATACAGAAGGAAAAAAAGGTCAAGGATTAAATTGGACAGATGAATGGTATGCAGATAAAGGAGTAAATGATATAGTAACAGAAAATACAGCAGAAGCTAATCAAAAAGAATTAAAAACAGGATGTGGATTAACATTAAATGAATATAAAGAAACATATCAAAAAATGATAAAGAGTGTATATAAAAATGGAGGATTTTGGATAGGAAGATATGAAGCAGGAATAAGGGGAACAACAGGAACAGAACAAGAAAATTTTGACTTAGCAAGAACAGCAAAAGAAAATCCTATAGACACAACACAAGTAATAATACAAAAAGATGCAATACCATATAACTTTGTAACAGTTAGTCAAGCAGAAACATTAGCCAAGGAATTATCACCAGATAGTAGTAGAACAAGTAGTTTATTATTTGGAATACAATGGGATTTAGTATGTAAATATTTAGAAGTCAGAGGAAAAGTACCTCAAGCAGATATTAATGAAGATAGTGAAAGTTGGGGCAATTATAGTAATGTAGATTTGGTAATAACAAGTGATAATGCAAAAGGATATTCTTATAATGATGAAACATGGAATAAAATATCAGGAAAAAAATTATCAAAAGATAACAATAACAAAGATGATACTTTACTATCAACAGGAGCATCAGAAACGACAAAAAAGCTAAATATATATGATTTAGCAGGAAATTGTTGGGAATGGACATTAGAACATGCAACCATGGATACTGAAATTCCTTGTAGCAATAGGGGAGGCTGTTTCGGTAATGGAGGTTCCGGTGTTTCAGTTTCTTGGCGCAATGATGACCATACGACCGATGCCTTCTTGAGTGTTTTGTTTCGTCCCGCTTTGTACTGAAATTGTTTAAAAAGTCAAGTTATGCAAATAAAAGAAAATAAAAAATCACTCAAAATACTAGTAAAAAAATCATTAAAATGATATAATGAAAGCATAGAAAATACAAGTATTTTGAGTGATTTTAATGTTATAAAACAAACATAGAATGTAAAATATTTCCAAAAAGGGATTGACTTTGTACATAAAATGTATTATTATATAAAACAATAAAAAAATTTTTTCAAAACAAATTTAATTCGAAAAAAAATTCCAAAAACCAAAAAAAATAGAAGAAAATAAGAGAAAAAACAAGTATTTTATTAGTTTTACTCAACAATCAAAATTGACTTTCAAATAAAAAAAGAATATAATTAAAGGAGGAATATATATGACAATATTTACAATAGAAGATTATATAAAATACACTAGAATGTTTCCAGAAGTAAAAGGAGTAATGGAGGAAAGTGAAGTCTATGAATTAGAAACAACACATCAATATCATGATAAAATTTTTAAAGACATATTAGATAATAAAAAAGAATTTATTAATTTTATGGAGCAATATGTGAATTTTCCAAAGGGAAGCATTTTAAAAGAAGAAAACATAGAAAAATACAATAGAAAATTTATAACCTTAAATTTTAAAACTAAAGAATCAGATATAATATATAAAATAAAAGATAAAAACATATTTATTTTAATAGAACATCAAAGTACAATTGATTATCAAATGCCAGAAAGAATTGTAGAATATTGCTTAGAATTAATAAGAAGTGCAAGAGCAAAAAACTATACAAGTTATCCATTAATATGTCCAATAGTTTTATATACTGGAAATAAAAAGTGGGATGCGCCACTAACAATTAGTGAAAATCAAGAAAGTGGATATGGATTTAAAAAATTAAATTATCCAAAATACAATTTAATAGATATAAATAATTATACAAAGGAAGAATTAATAGATCAAAAAAGTGGAATATCAAAAATAATATTGTTTGAAAAAATAAAAACTAAAGAAGAAATAGAAGAAACAATAAAGAAATTAATAAAAAAGAAAATGACAGAAGATGAAAGAAAAGCAATAAAGCGAATATTTGAATATTCTAATTTAGTAAAGAAACTGTTAAACCAAGAAGAATTAGAAAAATGCAAAGAAATATTAGAAGGAGGAGGAAAAGGAACAATGGAAAATTTTGAAAAATTTATAGTAGAACTTTTAGAAAACAAAATAAGAGAAGTTAGAAGAATAAGAAAGGCAGAAGAAAAAGCATTAGTAGAAGGAACACAAAAAGGAATAAAAAAAGGAATAGCACAGGGAATAACTCAAGGAATAACACAAGGAATTGTGCAAGTAGCAAAAAACATGCTAAAAAAGAATATGGAAATAGAACAAATAAAAGAACTAACAGGACTAACACGGAGAAGAAATAGAAAAATTGGCAAAAAATGAAGGCTAGGAAGAATAAATTTCCAAAAACATTTGCATTTTGGAAAAAATTGTGTTACAATATTCAAGGTAAATGAAAAGCACAAACCACAGGGAGGAAAATAAATGGAAATAGCAAAAGGAATATTAATAGTAATCTACTTTATTGTAGCTATTGCATTAATAGTATTAACACTAATACAATCGAAAGAAGATGAAGGTTTATCATCTACAATAACAGGTTCATCAACAAACAACTTCTATGAAAAAAATAAAGGTAGAACCAAAGAAGGCAAACAAAAAAGATGGACAATAATATTAGCAGTAATATTTGCAATACTAACAATTGCATTAGGTATTTTATACATGGCAAAATAAAAGTAATAAAAGGGGCAGTTTTTCATAATAAATCTGCGCCTTTTTTGTATCTAACTATAGAAAGGAAAATCAATAAATGGAAGAACAAGAACAGAAAATTTTAGACCTTATGAAAGATGAAAATTACATACCCATGAAAGCAAAAGAAATAGCAATAATAATGAGAGTACCAAAAAACGAATATGGGGAATTTTTAGAAACACTTGGAAAACTAGAACTAGACTTAAAAATACAAAAAAACAGAAAAAACAGATATCGTTTAGTAGACAAAATATATTATGATGGCATATATAGAAAAAATCAAAAAGGATTTGGCTTTGTCAGATTAGAAGGAAAAGAAGATGAAATTTATATTTCAAAAGAAAACTCTTTAAATGCACTAAATGGTGATAGAGTATTAATTGAAATTTTAGAAGAAGCAAACAAAGTAAAAAATGCAGAAGCAAAAGTAGTTAAAATCTTAAAACATGAAAAAGATACAGTAGTTGGAATTTTCCAAAATAACAAGAACTTTGGGTTTGTTGTCCCAGATGATAAAAATTTTGGAACTGATATTTTTATTTCCAAAAAAAATATGGGAAAAGCAAGAAACAGCCACAAAGTGCTAGTTAAAATTATAAAATATCCTGAAAATGGAAAAAAAGCAGAGGGAAAAATACTAGAAGTACTAGGAAATGTAAATGAAGCAGGGGTAGACATGTTATCACTAATTAAAGAGTATAATTTACCATCTGTATTTCCAGAGCAGGTTGTAGAAGAAGCAAAACAGAAAAACAAAGAATTAGATGAAAAAGAAATAGAAAAGAGAATAGATTTTAGAAATAAAGAAATTTTTACAATAGATGGGGAAGATGCAAAAGACTTAGATGATGCAGTAAGAGTAGAAAAGATAGCAAATGGAAATTATAAACTAGAAGTTCATATAGCAGATGTAAGTTACTATGTAAGAGAAAACAGTTTATTAGACCAAGAAGCATTAATTAGAGGGACAAGTATCTATATGTTAGGAAGAGTTATTCCTATGCTTCCAAGAGAATTATCTAATGGAATTTGTAGTTTAAATGAGGGAGAAGATCGTTTCACTTTATCTTGTATAATGGAAATTGACTCAAAAGGTGTAGTTAAATCTTCTGAAATTGTAAAAGGAATAATAAAAGTAACAAGAAGAATGAGCTATAATGATGTTCAAGCAATTTTAGACAATTCCAATGAACAAATAACAAAAAAATATGAACAATTTATTGAACAATTCAAACTAATGGAAGAATTAGCACACATTTTAAAAAATAAAAGAATGGAGCAAGGCTACTTAAATTTAGACATTCCAGAAAGTAAAATAGATTTAGACATAGATGGAAAAGTTACAAATATCTCAAAATACGAAACAAACTTTAGTCATGAAATTATAGAACAATTTATGCTTACAGCAAACGAAACAATAGCGGAAAGATTTTTCTGGCTAGAAGCACCATTTATCTATCGTGTCCATGAAGATCCGGACCAAGAAAAAGTTCAAGAATTAAATAAATTTCTATTTAATTTTGGCTTGAAAATAAAAACAAACCAAGATAATATCTATCCAAAAGAATTTGCAAAAGTTCTAGAAGAAGTAAAAGGAAAAGAAGAAGAAAAAGTAGTATCTAACCTAATATTAAGAACCCTAAAAGTTGCTAGATACGAAGCAGAAAACAAAGGACATTTTGGAATTGCAAGTAAATATTATTGCCATTTCACGTCACCAATAAGAAGATATCCAGATTTGTTTATTCATAGAATTATATCAAAATACCTAGAAGAAAATTATGTTGTAAACGAAAACTGGATAGAGGAATATAAAACTCAAGCAGAGAAAAAAGCAAAGCAATCATCTGAACGAGAAAAAATTGCAACAAAAGTAGAAAGAGAAGCAGAAGACATCAAAAAAGCAGAATATATGGAAAGCAGAATAGGAGAGGAATATGAAGGAATTATATCTTCTGTGACTTCATTTGGAGTATTTGTAGAACTAAAAAATACAGTAGAGGGCTTAATTAGATTTGAAGATTTAGGAAATGAATACTTTATTTATGATGAAGATAGAAAAAGGCTAATTGGAGAAAAAACTAACAAAACTTATAAAATAGGAGATAAAGTAAAAATAAGAGTTAAGAATGCAAGCAAATTATTAAGGCAGATTGATTTTGAATTACTTTAGAAGAACATTAAGAAAAAAATAGAAATATTAAAATAAAATTTAAAAAGCAAAAATTCCAGTAAAAAATTGCTGGAATTTTTGTATATAACATCAAATTTAATTTAACCAAACCATCACATTAGAAAAAATAACAACAAAAATTGAAAAAGTAATAATTATTATACCACCAGACTTATTTTTTATGGTATTTATTTCATATAGTGCATAGCCAGTTACTTTTAATAAAATATAAATACTAATAACTAAAAATAAAATATGATAAACAAAATTTGGCAAAATATCTCCTCCTTTATAAATTTTTAAGTGTCAGTAATTAACATACCAGATTTAACGGTTGTATCTATTTTTACATCAAAAAATGCATTTTTATAATTTGTGTGCCAATCATAATTATCAAATTCTTCTGTTCTAAAGAAATTTTTTAAAGCATATGTTCCAAGTCCGTTAATATCAGATTTAAATTCTTTAGAAGTTTTATATAAATAGTTTGTAAATAAAGTTTCTAAATATTGATTGCAATTTTCAGAAATCTCATTTAAAACCTCTGTACTCAGGTATTCACTATTATCTGACATAGAATAAATTTGTCCAGAAAAATTAAGTTCCATTTGTATAAAAGGAGAAGAAGTAGAAGTATCAACTTTTACTTTAGGAGATTTATTAGGAGATACGTAAATATCTAGATAACGACCACTGTTTTTAGGGTCTGGAATAGACACTAAGAAACGATTAATAGTATCTTCTAAAGTTAAATAAACAATACTTTCTAAAGCTGTTAATTCTCCAACTATCTTATCTCTATAAAAAGCAGCCATACCAATATTTTCTGTTCCATTTTCACCTTGAATAGGAGCATTATTTGATTTTATACTATTATTTTCATGATAGTCCAAATTAGATTCTTCATCTAAGTTTTTTAAAGTAAGACCACCTAAAATAGCAGTTGGTTGATAAGTTTTACAAATTAGATTATTAAAAAATTTTCCAATAGTGGAGTCAGCAGTAAAACCTGTGTATTTGCTAGAGTTTGTAAAAATCTCGTAATATTTAGATATTAAATTTTCAAGTTCTGGAGAAGTTTGTTCAATATAATCTTTAGCAGGGCATTTACTAATAACAATATTTGCAGAAGGTCTTATTTGTGTATCGTTTATTAATGTATAAACTTCTTCTGAAATACCATCTAACGCTAGTTCTTCTGAAAAAATTATAACTTTGCAATGAGAAAGATTTAATTGTTTTCCCATGTAACCATTTAATAAATTAATTGCAGAACTAATAGAAGAAGCCTTAACAGAATTTATAACAGAAGGAGCTTTTTCTGATGTTCCGGATTCAGTTGCTTGTGTAGTTGTAGAAAATTGAAAAGTTACTTGCAAGTTATTATTATCAACTTTATCAATACCAAGAGCAAGAACATATGCCAAGTTATCAATACTAAGTGACAAATAAGAACTAGAAAATGCCATGATAAATATTATAACTAAAATTAAAATAAATAAATTACGTATTAAGTGAGTCAAAATAACACCTCCTAACAAATAAATTATGCAGATTTCTTTTGCTTTCGTTTTTGTAAGTTAGCTAAAATTAAAATGCTAAGTCCCAAGAAAAATACAATTCCAAGTACTAAATATGGATAAACTTTAGTTTCAAAATTACTAGAAATAGAATAATCCTTAGGAAATAATGCAATTCCTAAAATAAGAAGCCCAAAAATATCAATAAGAGGTTTTTTGGTTTCTATATTTGTTAATTTTTGAAAAATGCTCATACAAAATTTTGTAACAATACTTATATAACAAGCAAAAGCTAAAGTCCATATAAGCAAAAATGCAGATTCCAGTCTTTGAAAGAAATTACCAAATTCAATGTATCTTGTTGCATTATAAAGAGGTGTAATTTCGTTTGTAGTAATAAAAAACGAAAACATAAATAAAAGTGTAGAAACGCATAGAATTAGGTAAATAGCAGATATTCCAATAGAAATAACGGCTATTTTTTTCAATTTTTCTGGATTTTTTAAATATGGAGGTAGAAAGTATAAAAAAGCAATTCCAGCAAAAGAAGATAGGTTTTCGAGTCCAAAAACAAAAGTATTAATTAATCCATCTCCAAAAATAGGAAAAACTCTTTCTGGCATAAATTTATTCATATTAGCAAAAAACAAAAATACCATACTTACTAAAACAAATGGAATAATTAACAAATTTGTTTTTAAAGAAGCATTAAAAGCGAGTCTATTTGCAGAACATAAGGCAATAATAAACAAAAACAAAATAAAGATAATATTTGTCATAGGGTAGTGAATAATCCTTAAACTTTCTGCAAAATTCCTAAGTAAAATACTAGTAGTAACAAGAAAATATACAATAAAAATAGTTCCAATAATATTTTTTAAAACTTTACCACCTAAAACTTCAGAAATATCAATAATATCAGAGCCTGCAAAGTTTTTTAAAAGTCTAACAATAATGTAAGAAATTATAATAGCAATGATACTTACAAAAATTAAATTAATAATAGCTGCAGACTTTGTATTAACTGTAACTTCTCTTGGCAAAGACAAAATTGTGTGAGTTACAACAATTGAAAGTATTAGTGCAATAGCTTCTAAAGTACCAATTTTTGATTTGGTCATATTCAAGACTCCTTTCTATTTATGATATTTCCACTTCATTGAAAAATGTGGTTGTTCAATTTCTTTTTTAGCAGCAACAAATGGAGGTCTATACTCTCTTTTCCAAATAGGAGAAAGCAAATATCCATTACCTTTTGAATTTGTTGCTGGTGCAAAAGGTACAGTATAAGAAACCCCAAAAGATCTTAAACTGCAAACTAAACTAATATAAACAAATAAGCCCAAAGCAATACCTAAAAATCCTGCCATGAATCCAAGAAGCACAAATGCAAACCTAAAGTATCTTAGGTGAAATCCAAAAGAATAGTCAGGAATAGCAAAAGAAGAAATACCAGTCATAGCAACTATAATAATTAAAATTGGGCTAACAATACCAGCACTAACTGCTGCTTGTCCTAAAACTAAAGCACCTACAATTCCAATTGTAGAGCCTATTGCAGAAGGTACACGGAGGCTTGCTTCTCTAATTAATTCAAAAGAAAATTCCATAAGTAAAATTTCCAATATAATAGGAAATGGTACATTTTCTCGAGAGGCTAAAATAGAAAATAAAAGTCCAGTTGGCAGAATTTCTTGATGGAAACTAGTAATTGCAACATAAAGTCCAGGTAAAAGTAAAGTAATAAAAGCTGCCAAAACTCTAAGGCCACGCAAAAAGTTTGCAAAATTTACTCTTAAATTTGTATCTTCTGGAGAAGTCAAAAAATCAATCAAAACGGCTGGCATAATAATTCCATAAGGAGTTCCATTTACAATTACTACAACACGACCTTTTAATAAATATTTTGCAGCTTTATCTGGTCTTTCTGTAGCTAGTAGTCCGTGGAATTCCTAAACTGTTAGAATCTGAGATTAATTGTTCCAATTCACCTGCAGATAGTAAAGAATCAATTTCTAGATTATTTAATCGATACTTTACTTCATTTATTAAATCAGAATTTGTTATATCTTTCATATAACAAACAGCACATTTTGTTTTTGTAATTTTACCAACTTCTAGATTTTCAATTATTAGATTCTCATTATTTACAATTCTTCTAAGAAGAGAGGTATTTGTTCTAATATTTTCAACAAATGCTTCATGAGGACCTTTTATTACAATTTCATTTTCTGGTGTATCAACACTTCTTTGTTTAAAACCCTTTACTTCAATGTCGAAAGCAACATTTAAAGTATCAACAATTAAAGCACAATTTCCAGAATTTACACCTTTAGCAAGTTCATCAAAGTCACTAATTTCTTCTACGCTATTTTGAGGCATTAAACAACCGAAGTAAATAATTTGCTAAATCAAATTTTTTTACTTTTCTAACTGTAATATTATTTGCTACAGCCTCAGAAACAACTTTGTTTTGTGTTCCATCAAAAGTATTATTTTTATTTCTAAGCATTAATGGCTTTAAAACAAAGTCATCTAATAAATTAGAGTCAACCATCCCATCAATATAAAGTAAAATACTATTATATTGTTTTCCTCTAGCATTTAAGGTGAATTCTCTTAAAATAACATCACTATTAATTAAAAGATTATATCTTGTTCTTAAATATTCAATATTTACGTTTAGACTAGGATAAATTTTTACAGGCTCTTTTGATTCATTAGTATCCAAATCATGCTGAATTTCATCTTCGTTTGGTAATTCAAAATTGTATTCTACAGGTGGGTGATATGCAAAAAAAGATTGAAATAAATTTTTTACATTCATAAGATTCTCCATTTAATAAATATTTTTTTTAGTATTTGTAAAAAAACGCAAAATATACTAGTTTTGAAAGAAAAAATATGTTATAATAAAAAGGACAAAATACGAAGGAGAAATGTTATGAGAAGTAAATTATCGACTTTTATTATAGCAGTAGTATTTTTTTTAATTCTTGTTGTATTCATTCTTTTTGGAATAATTTTTTGGAATGAATATCTCAAAATAGAAACTTCTGTAGTACCACAAAATTTTAATACAGTAATTGAAGAAAATCAAAATACGATAGATGAAGATATAAAAGTACCAGAAATTATAGGAGATCCATTTGAAGGAATAAAAGATGCAAATAGCAATCAGCAAGATGAACCTGTATATTCTGAAGAACCAGAAGAAGTAGATTATTCAAATGTAACAATAAATAAATATTTTTATAATCAATTAGAAGAATATTCAAAAATTATCTATAATGCATTTGAAACAAATAAAGAAAATATGAAAATAGGAAACTATAAAATAGAATTAGGAAATTCTTTTTCAGAATTATTAAAACAAGGAAATGGGCAAGATGAACTAGGAAAATATTATCAATCTGCAATTGAAGCATACACATATGACAATCCTGATGTATTTTATTTAAGTCCTAACAAAATGTATTTAAATATAGAAACAATAACAAGAAGAAATAGTGTTACATACAATGTATTTATTAATTCAGGAACACAAAACAATTATTTTGTTAATGAATTTTCATCAAAAGCAGAAATTGATCAAGCAATTAATAAAATAGAGCAAGTAAAAAATGAAATATTGCAAAATAGAGCAAATAGTAATTATGAAAATATAAAAATGGTACATGATTATTTAATAGAAAATATACAATATGATACAACTGTTTCAAAAAGCAATATTTATAACATATATGGTGCAATGGTAAATAAAGAATGTGTATGTGAAGGATATGCTAGAAGTTTTAAATATTTAATGGATGCCTTAGAAATACCATGCACACTAGTAATTGGAAAAGGAACAAATTCGGAAAATAGGACAGAAAATCATGCTTGGAACTATGTTCAATTAAACAACAATTGGTATGCCATAGATTGCACATGGGATGACCCAATATCTACTACAGGGTGGGTAAGTGAGGCATCAAAAAATAAATACTTTTTGAAAGGCTCAGTTGCTATGTCAAAAGATCATACGCCAAATGGGCAATTTACAGAAGGAGGAAAAGTATTTAGCTATCCATATTTATCAAATAAAGATTACGAAATATAAAAAATTTAGCGTAGGAAATTGAAAAACCTACGCTAATTTTTATATTATAAAATAATACAAATTAAACCACCACTGCCTTCGTTTACAATACGTTCTAATGTTTCTTGTAACTTAATTTGAGCATCTTCTGGCATTTTAGAAAGTTTTGTTTGTAGACCTTCATTAACCAATTCGTGCAGACTTTTGCCAAAAATATTAGAATTCCAAATTTCTTTTGGATTACTATCAAATTCAGAAAGCAGATAATTTACAAGTTCTTCTGATTGCTTTTCTGAACCAACTATAGGGGATACCTCAGTTTCTACATTTGTTTTTATCAAATGAATTGAAGGTGCAGTTGCTTTTAATTTTACACCAAATCTAGAGCCTTGTTTAATCATTTCTGGTTCTTCTAAAATTAAATCATCAATACTAGGAGTTACAATTCCATAACCTTTGGCATCTACTTCTTCTAATGCATATGCTATTTTATCAAATTTCTTTTTAGTTTTTGATAAATCAGAAATGATGCCAAATAAATCACCTTCATTTGTAACATTAATATTAGTAATTTCAGAAAGTACTTGGTAAAATAATTCTTCTTTTAGACTAATTTCAATATTAACATTTCCCGAACCTAGTTGAATATCAGAAATAGAAGTTTTAGAAATAATTTCTGTTTGTGCAATTTTGCTAGAACAATTAGAAACATCTTTTAAAACATTTGCATCCATAAAAGCATTTTTTATTTCTTCAAATAATTCAGTTTTTAAAGGATGATCATAGTCTAGACCATCAATCCATCTAGGGAATTTTATACAAATTTGATTAATAGGAAATTCATATAAAACTTTAGAAAACATGTTATTGATATCATCAATACTTAAGTATTCGCAATTTATAGGCATAACAGTAGCATTGTACTTATTACTTAAGTTATTTGCAAGTTCAATTGTATAATCAGAATTAGGATCTTCTGAATTTAATAGAATAATAAAAGGTTTGTTTAAAGATTGCAATTCTTTAACAACTCTTTCTTCTGCTTTAACATAATCTTCTCTTGGAATACCTGTAAAAGAGCCATCTGTTGTAACTAAAATACCAATAGTAGAATGTTCATTAATTACTTTTTTAGTTCCGATTTCCGCAGCTTTTTCAAAAGGTATTTCTTCTTCTGACCAAGGAGTTTTTACCATTCTAGGCATGTCATCTTCTAAATAACCGAATAGCATTATCAACTAAATATCCAACACAATCTACTAATCTAGTTTTAAATTTTAAATTATTATCTAAAGTGATTTCGATTGCCTCATTTGGAATAAACTTTGGTTCTGTAGTCATAATTGTTTTTCCACCAGCACTTTGTGGAAGTTCATCTTTAGCTCTTTCTTTTTTATATTCATTATCAATATTTGGAATGACCAATAAATCCATAAAATTTTTAATAAAAGTAGATTTACCAGTTCTAACAGGCCCTACCACACCTACATAGATGTCGCCATCTGTCCTTTTTGAGATGTCTTCATACAATCTTGTATTTTCCATCTATATACCTCCTTCAAATTTAAATCAAAATGTTTGTACAAATTACTTTAGTTAATATATATTGATTTTTTTTTGAAATATGACAAGTTTGCTTAAAAAACTTGATAAATATAGTCTAATGTGATAAAATATCACTATTGGAAAAATAACATATAATATACAAGATAAAACTTAAAATAGTTTGAGGCTTGAAAGGAATGGGATAAAATGGATAAGATGCAGGATGTAATAGAAGAACTAGAATTTTACAAACAACATCACATAGTAGAATTATTACATAGGCTAAACGGAAAAGAAAAAGAAGAGTTAATTGATCAAATTAACAAAATAGACTTTCATCAAATTATGGAATTATATGAAAACACTAAAAAAGAGATAGAAATAAAAGAAAACAAAATAGAAAATATTTCTTATTTAGATAAAGAAAAATTATCAGAAGAACAAAAAGAAGAATTAGACAGTTTAGGAGAAACAATAATAAAAAATGGTCAATATGCTGTTGTTACAATGGCAGGAGGGCAAGGAACAAGACTTCGGGCATAACGGACCAAAAGGAACTTTTAAATTAGATGTTTATGGAAAAGGAAAATATTTATTTGAAATATTAACAGAAAATTTAAAAGAAGCAAATAAAAAATATGGAACAACAATTCCTTGGTATATAATGACAAGTAAAGAAAACCATCAAGAAACAGTAAACTTTTTAAAAAAGCATAATTTTTTTGGATATGATAAAAACTCAGTTATTTTATTTTCACAAAGTGAATTGCCATTAGTTGATAAATCAGGAAAACTATTAATAAATCAAGAACATAAAATAAAAGAAGCATCTGATGGAAATGGTGGTACATATTCTTCTTTAAGAATAAGTGGAGCTTTAGCAGATATGAAAGAAAGAGGAATTAAATGGGTATTTATTGGTGGAGTTGATAATGTACTTTTAAAAATGGCAGATATTACATTACTTGGTATGGCAATAAAAAGAGGAGTTCAAATTGCATCAAAATCAGTTGTAAAAGCAAACCCACACGAAAAAGTTGGAGTTTTTTGCAAAATGAATGGGCATCCAAAAGTAATAGAATATGCAGAATTACCAGAAAAGATGGCAGAAGAAGTTGATGAAAACGGGGAATTAAAATATGGCGAATCTCATATAATGTGCAATTTATACACAATTGAAGCAATAGAAAAAGTAAGTAAAGAACATCTAATGTATCACAGTGCTTTAAAAAAGAATACTTATTTAGATGAAAATGATAGAGAAATTGTACCAACAGAGGAAAATTCTTATAAATTTGAATCTTTTATTTTTGATGCATTTGAATTTTTTGATGATATTGCAATTTTACGAGGAAAAAGAGAAGATGATTTTGCACCTGTTAAAAATAAAACAGGAGTAGATAGTCCAAGAACAGCAAAAGAATTATATGAAAAATATTGGAATAAGAACAGAGTTGCAATATAAAAAATTTTATAGAGAGGGTAAAAAAATGGAAGAATGTAAAGTTTGTAATTTATATAACTTAGAAGAAACAATAGCAAAAAAATTATTAGAAAGTGTTACTTATCCATGGGAAGCATTACCAAAAATAAAGGATTTTATATTAGAAATAGGAAATAAATTAGACCCAAACAAATATGATAAAATAGCAGAAGATGTATGGATTGCAAAAACTGCAAAAGTAATGCCTTCAGCTTATATAAAAGGACCTGCAATTATTGGAGAAAATGCAGAAATAAGGCATTGTGCTTTTATAAGAGGAAATGCAATTGTAGGAGAAGGAGCAGTTGTTGGAAATTCAACAGAGTTAAAAAATGTTATTTTATTTAATAAAGTTCAAGTTCCACATTATAATTATGTAGGAGATTCTATCTTAGGATATAAAGCACACATGGGAGCAGGATCTATTACTTCAAATGTAAAATCAGATAAAAAATTGGTAGTTGTAAAAAATGGAACAGAACAAATAGAAACAGGAATTAAAAAATTTGGAGCAATGATTGGAGACGAAGTAGAAGTAGGATGTGGAAGCGTTTTGAATCCAGGAACAGTAGTTGGCAAAAATTCAAATATATATCCTTTATCTTCAGTAAGAGGTGTTATACCACCTAACAGCATTTATAAAAATCAAAATGAAATTGTAGAAAAATATTAAAATATTAGAAAACCAAACGGCAAATTAAGTACACCGTTTGGCTTTTTTTAATTGCTACATTTGTTGATTTCCAGGAATAAAGTAATCAACTACTCCATAGATTAAGGCACCAATAATTGCTGCCATCCAAGAAATAGAATATCCTGCTACGAAGAATTGAGTTACATATAAAACAATTGCAGCTAATGCGAACCCTACAAATCCTTTACCAAAAGGACTAGCATGTAAACCAGTAAATTTAATAACTAAATAATCTATTACTGTTAAAACAATAGCGGCAATTACTAAAGTCCAAAAACTGTTAATTGTAAATCCTGGTGTGAAAAATGCAGTAATTGCTAAAACTACAGCTGAAGCAATTAACCTACCTACAATTTGCCATACGGTAGAAGCTCCAGAGTTTGCTTGATTTTCTTGAGTCCCTTGCATAAATTTAACCTCCTCTTTTTCAAAGGTTCTAAAAATATTATTTGCAAAAAAAAAATATTTATTCAAAAAAATGCGTATAAAAAAGTTAATATTTGTAAAAAATAAATCAAAAAGCAAAATTAAAAGAAAATTAAAAAGAAGCGGGTGTTTTGTGTGCTTATTACATTTTTTAGAACTGTAATTTTATATATCATTGTATTAATTGTAATGAGGTTAATGGGCAAAAGAGAAATTGGTCAAATGCAACCATTTGAACTTGCAATTTCTATTATGATTGCAGACTTAGCAACAATACCAATGACAGAAACGGGAATTCCTATTTTTAATGGAATTATTCCAATTTTAGGATTATTAGTTATGCATTTAATAATATCTATTATAAATATGAAGAGTTTAAAAGCAAGAGAGATTATGTGTGGAAAACCAAGTATTTTAGTTTATAGAGGTAAAATAAATGAAAAAGCATTAATAAAAGAAAGATTTACTATAAATGAACTACAAGAAAGATTAAGAGGCAACAATGTTATAAATTTAGGAGATGTAGAATATGCAATTTTAGAAACAAGCGGACAAGTAACTGTTATCCAAAAACCAGAAAAAAGAGGAACAATCCCAGAAGATTTTAATATAAAACCAGATTATGAAGGAATTCCATATGATTTAGTAATAGATGGAAAAATAATGGAAAAAAATTTAAAAGCTATTGGAAAAAACAAACAATGGTTAAATAAGCAAGTAGAAAAATTTAAAATGAAGCCAGAAGAAGCATTAGTTGTAACAATTGATGGAAAAGGTCAAATTTTCTGCCAGAAAAAAGAGGAGGATTAGCATATGTTAAAAGAAATAATAATTTGTATTGTAATTATTATTGCAATTATTTTTGGAAATGTTGTAACACAAAATTATACAAAACAATCTGTAGCAGAGTTGACAGACACTTTATCCAATTTAAAAGATAAAGTTGAACAAAAAAATACGGATATTTTGGAAGAGGAAACCAAAAAAGTAGAAGATAAATGGGAAGAAAAACATAATAAATTAGCTTATTATATTGAACATAATGAATTAGAAAAAATTGAAGTTGAATTAACTACTATTAAAAGTAATATAGAAACAGCAGATTATGATCATTCTATTGAAAGTATAGATAAGAGTATGTTTTTATTGAAACATGTAGAAGATAGATATGCATTTAATTTAGAAAATATATTTTAAAAAAAGAGGATTCTATTTAAAATCCTCTTTTTTGCTAACTTCCGCATATTTTTTTAACTTTTCATATACCAAATAGTTAATCGTACCTGCTGGAAAATGACCATTTGCATCTTTTTTACCTGCTGGAACACCTGTTAATACTTCAATTCCCTCTTCAATTGTAGAAACAGAATAAATATGAAATAGATTATTTTTTACTGCTTGAACAATTTCATCTGATAATTGTAAATTATCTACATTTTGAACTGGTATCATAACACCATGAGAACCATCTAAACCTCTCATTTTACAAATTTGGAAAAATCCTTCAATCTTTTCATTTACACCGCCAATTGGTTGTATTTGTCCTTTTTGATTTACAGAACCTGTAACAGCAATAGATTGATTAATAGGGATTCCAGATAAACTAGACAATAATCCATATAATTCCGTACTAGAAGCACTATCTCCATCTACACCATTATACAATTGCTCAAAACAGATACTTGCAGTTAATGATAAAGGAATATCTTGTGCAAACATTTCGCCTAAATATCCGGGTTAAAATCAAAACACCTTTTGAATGTGATGGACCAGATATTTCAACTTCACGTTCGATATTAATAATTCCGTTTTTTCCAGTATAGGTATTAACTGTAATTTTTGCAGGTTTTCCGAAAGTATAGTCACCTATTGTCATAACAGTTAAGCCATTTAGTTCTCCAACTTCAAAACCAGAAGTATTAATTAAAAGAGAATTTTCTTTTATCATTTCAAGATATTTTGTATCATATTTTTTAACTCTTTCAACTCGCTCAAGAAGGGCTTTATCAATAAATTCGCTTGTTACTACTTTAGATTTTGCAATTTTTGCCCAAGTAGCAGCCTCGCCAACAACTTGAATTAAATCATCAAATCTAGTAGAAAGTTTATGATGACTTCCAGCAAGTTTTGATGCATATTCAACTAAACTAGCCATTGCAGTTCTATCTAAATGAGGAAGTTCTTCATTAGTACAGAATCCATAAATAATTTGAGATAATTTATGAAGATTTTCTGAATTGATTTCTGCATCATCTTCAAACTCAACTTTTATTTTAAATAATTTTCTAAAATCTGAATCCATTGATAAAAGAGTTTGATATATATTTGCACTTCCAATTAAAATTACTTTTAAATTTAGTGGAATTGGTTCTGGTTTCAAAGAAACTAAAACCATAGAAGAACGTTGATCAGCGGCATTTTCAATACTTAATTCTTTAACTCTTAAAGCCTTTTTTAAAGCCTCATAACACATTGGATTAGCAAGTAAATCTTTGGCTTGGAAGATTATATATCCACCATTTGCACGTTGCATTAATCCGGGGTTTTAACATAGTATGGTCAGTTTTTAAAGCACCAAAATAATTTTCATATTCCAAAGAACCAAAAATATTGTGATAAGAGTAATTTGAATCCATTATTACAGGTGCACCTTCACGATTAGAATTATCAATAAACAAATTAACTCTATAATTTAAGCAAGGATCTGGCTTTTTCATATTAGGACCAGGAGCAACTTGCTGTTGTGGGTGTTGTGAATCAGTCTGATCATCTAAAAATGCAGGTATATTTTTTAATACATCTTGTTTTACATCATTTAAAAATTTATTAATTTTTTTGTTTCTTTTATAATTTGATTTTAAGAAGTTGATATGAACATTAACAGTAAGTAAAGCAACATTAGATTGCCATTCAGATATTTTTTTATCAGATTGTCTTTCAATTTCTTTTATTTGCCCAATTACATTCATAATTTGCTCTTGAACAAATACAGATTTTTGTTCATATTCTTGTTTAATATTTTCATCTAATTTTTCAAATTCATCTTCTTGAATTGCTTTGCCATCTACAATTGGCATCATGTAAATACCATTTTGAGCGGCTTTTACTTGAAAATTATATTTGGCAGCTTCTTGATTTAATTTTTCTAATAAAGTAGCACGTTTTTCTTCAAATTCTTGCTTAATTAAAGCCTTTTCTTTTTCAAAATCATCATTATTAAAAGTCTTTTTTATATCTTTTCTAATTTCTTGGATAAATCCATCCATATCTTCTTTGAATTTCTTACCTTGACCTGCAGGTAATTCAACAGAGATAGGTTCATTTGGATTATCAAAATTATAGATATAACACCAATCAGAAGGAGTTTTTTGCTTTGGAGCGATTTTATCTAAATAGTTTTTTGTGTACATAGTTTTGCCAACTCCACTTGGACCTTCTAAATATAGGTTATACCCTTTTACATTTACTTGCAATCCAAATTCTAAGGCTTTTATACCACGGTCTTGCCCAATACCAGTATTAATTGGCTCTAATTCTTCTGTAGTTTCAAATTTGAAAACTTTAGGATCACAAGTCATTTTTAAATCTTTATAACTTAGTTCGTTTTTATTTTTCATTTGTTTCCTCCAATTTTTTTCTTAGTATATCCAATTTAAATATATTTTATATTAGTTATAAAAAAAAGTAAAGAAAAAAATAAAAATATTAGAAAAAATTGAATAAATTTAAATAAATCGAACGGGCAGTTCAAAAACGATAAAAAGTATTGCAAAAAATGGTAATAGAATATATAATAAAAGCGATTATTAATAACTATAGTTAGGATGGTAAAATATGAATAAAACCAAAAGAAAAATATTTGAAACATCTATGAAATTATTTGCAGAAAAAGGATATGATGCAACAAGCATTGAAGAAATAACTGCAACTGTAGGAGTAGCAAAGGGAACGTTATATTATCATTTTTCTAGCAAAGAAGAAATATTTAATTTTTTAGTAGAAGAAGGAATTAAACTATTACAAAATAGTATTGATATTAAAACAGCAAAATTCCCTAATTATATTGACAAAATAAAAGCTATTGTATTAATACAAATAAAAATTGTAGCAAGATATGAAGATTTAATTACAATATTATTAAGTCAATTTTGGGGAAATGAAGCAAGGCATCAAAAATGTCAAAAACATATTTTGGAATATGTAAATAAAATAGAAAACATTGTGGAAGAAGGAATAGCAAAAGGAGAAATAAAACAAGGAAATGCACATGTAATTGCATCTGAAATATATGGTTTAATATGTTCTAGTTTAGTATATAAAACAAGAACAAAAGAAAATATTGACATTATGAAATTATTCAAAGAATTTGAAAATACAGTAATAGAAGGGTTGAAAGTAAAATGAGAAAACCAATTCATAAAGTTGAAAAATATGAAAACATCAAAGAAATGTTAGAAAAAACAGGAGAAAAATTCGGGAGTAGACCAGCTTACAAATTTAAAACAGATAATCCAGAACAGTTTACTTACATCACTCATAAAGAATTTAGAGACGAAATAAACTATTTAGGAACTGCTCTAATTAATATAGGATTAAAAGACAAAAGGATTGCTGTTATATCAGAAAATAGATATGAATGGGGAGTAGCATATTTAGCAGTAGTTGCACGGAACAGGAATTGTAGTTCCACTTGATAAAGCACTTCCAAACAATGAAATAGAAAATTTAATTATTCGTTCAGAAGTAGAAGCAATTTTTTATTCTAAAAAATATAATGACATTATGGATGAAATAAAAGAAAAGAAAAATACCAATGTAAAATACTTTATTTCAATGGACTTAGAGAAAGAAGAAAATGGAGTTTATTCACAAAAAGAACTAACTAAAAAAGGAAAAGAATTAGTTGAATATGGAAATAGAGAATTTTTAGATAGCAAAATTGATAACGAAAAAATGACTATAATGTTATTTACATCTGGTACAACTGCAATGTCAAAAGCAGTTATGCTATCACAAAAAAACATATGTAGCAATTTATTTGATATTGCATCAACTATCGAAGTAGATGAAACACACACATTTTTATCATTCTTGCCATTACATCATACTTTTGAATGCACAGTAGGATTTTTATACCCAATATCAAAAGGTTGCACAATTGCATTTTGCGAAGGAATAAGACATATTGCAGATAATATAAAAGAATTTGGAATAACAACAATGATATCTGTACCAATCCTTTTTGAAAATATGTACAAAAAAGTAATAAAATCAATTGAGAAAAAAGGAAAATTAGAAACCGTAAAAAAGGGAATAAAAATAAGTCAATTTCTATTAAAATTTGGAATAGATATTAGAAAAAAATTATTCCATGAAATACATGAAAATTTAGGAGGAAATATAAAATTATTAGTAGCAGGAGGAGCAGCTTTAGATCCAGAAGCAGAAAAAGGATTTAATGAATTAGGTTTTAGAATGTACCAAGGTTATGGATTAACTGAGACCTCACCTGTTATTGCTTCAGAAGATGATAAATATAGAAGATTAGGCTCAATTGGTAAAGGCTTTCCAAGTTTAGATGTAAAAGTAGTAGATGCAAATGAAGAAGGAATTGGTGAATTAGTAGCAAAAGGTCCATCCATCATGCTTGGATATTACAACAATGAAGAAGCAACAAAGGAAACAATTGATGAAGAAGGTTGGTTACATACAGGAGATTTAGCAAAAATTGATAAAGATGGTTATATATTTATTTCTGGAAGAAAGAAATTTGTAATTGTCTTAAAAAATGGAAAAAACATTTATCCAGAAGAATTAGAAGCACTAATAAATAAAATAGAAGGAATAAAAGAAAGTTTTGTATATGGAAAACCAGAAGATGATGGAGATTACAAAATTTGTTGTAAAATCGTATATGATAAAGAATTTATGGAAGAAAAATATAAGACAACAGAAGAAGAAAAAATAAAAGAAATCATTTGGCAAGAGGTTAAAAAAGTAAATAAAACAATGCCAGCATATAAATATATTAGAGAAATTATTATAACAGATGAAGAATTAATAAAAACAACAACTCAAAAAATAAAAAGATTTGAAGAAATAAAAACAGTATTAAACTAAAGACTTACGGGAATAGGAAAAAGAAGGAAAAATGTTACAGAATTGTTTTGTAATAATTCTGTAACATTTTTGTAACTAAAATATAAAATAAAATTGCCGAAAATCACTTGTAGTTTTTTGTTTATTAATGTATAATAATAAAAGAAAATGTAAAAAAAGCAAATATGCGTAAGATAAAAGGAGGTACATCTGCAATGTCAAGATCAGGCATAGTAAATGTGAGAATGGTTATTACAGAGGAAAAAATGCTATCTAATATAGATAAAGTACAAAGACTAATAAACCCAAATAGTAAAAAACAAATAGTACAATTAGAAGATGATTCTTATTTTAAAGATTTAATAGAATCAATTAAAGCATATCTAATTGAATATCCAAAAAAGAAGAATTTTCCACCAAGCATATATAAAGCAGCTTATGGATTAGTTGAATATGCAACAAATCAATTTGAGGAAAATACTAAAAAAATAGAAGAACTAATCAGACAAAGGGAACAAAATATAACACTTGCTGGACAACTAAAAGAACTATTAGAATCAGCTGAAAACAAAGAAAAGGATTGGAAAGATAAAGTAAAAAGAGCAGAAAGCACTTTTGAAGAAGACATTATAGAAACATTAACAATAGTTGGAAAAGCTAAAAGTGAAGATGCTGAAAACTATCAAGACGCTATAAAACTATTAAATGCAAGAATAAATAATCTAGAGACAAACTTACATATAGAAATAGACATGGAAAGAATTGAAGACAGGTCAAAAGCACTAAGTTACATAGGAATAGAAATAGCAGATGCTTTAAAATCTATACCAACACCAATTGAAGTACCAGAAGAAAAAGTAGTAGAAGAAGTAAAACAAGAAAAAGTTCAAGAAGTTAAAGAAGAGGAGCAACAATACGCACAAGAAACAACATTTGAAGCAAAACCAAGTCTATGGCAAAGAATTAAAAATAGCAAATTTGTAAGAGCAATAAAAGCAATTACAAAAATTAGAATTGTACTAGATTACTCAGATGCATTACCAGAAGGTAGAGGAGAAAACAATTAAATAAAATATAAGATTCCACATAAACTTATTTATGTGGAATTTGACTTTTTTGGAAAAAAGTAGTATAATAAAAAACAGTGTGATTGAGATTTTATTATAAATTTGTATTAAGAGAGAAAATAATGTAAATAATTAAAGTGATCGGATTTATTAGGAGTTTATACTATGTTGTAAACTTTATTTCGCGTTACACAAGAAAGGAGAATTTAATGACAGAAGAAAAATTAGAAAAAAAAGAAAATATTAGTATTAAAAGAAAAGAAAAAAGTACAAGGAGAACAAATACAACTAAAAAATCAAGAACAAAACCTCGCTATTCAAAAGAAATATTTAAAGCCTCAAAACTAAAAATTATTCCATTAGGAGGATTACATGAAGTAGGTAAAAATATTACTGTATTTGAATATGAAAATGAAATAATTGTTGTAGACTGTGGAATATCTTTTCCAGAAGATGACATGTTAGGAGTAGATTTAGTAATTCCAGACATCACATACTTAGAAAGAAATGTAGATAAAATAAAAGGATTAATTATCACTCATGGACATGAAGATCATATAGGAAGTGTTCCTTATTTATTAAAGAAAATTAATATACCAATTTATGCAACACGATTAGCTGCTGGGTTAATTAGAAGCAAACTAGAAGAGCACAAATTATTAAGAAGTACACAATTAATAGAAGTAATGCAAGGGCAAACAATTAAATTAGGGCAAAACTTTAAAGTAGAATTTATTCGTAGTTCACACAGCATTCCAGATTCAGTTATGCTAGGAATTACAACACCTACAGGAACTATTTTACACACAGGAGACTTTAAAGTTGACTATACACCAATTGATGGAAAACTAATGGACTTTGGAAGAATTGCAGAACTTGGAAATAAAGGAATTCTATTACTAATGTCAGACAGTACAAATAGTGAAAGAAAAGGCTTTACAATGTCTGAAAGTTCAATAGGAGAGGTATTTGACAAACTATTTTTAAACTGTACCAAAAGAATTGTAGTTGCAACATTTGCATCTAATGTTCATAGAGTTCAACAAATTGTAAATTCCGCAGTAAAATATAACAGAAAAATTGCAGTTTGTGGTAGAAGTATGATTAATATGATAGAAACAGCAAAAGAATTAGGGTATATTATATGTCCAGACAATATTTTCATTGATATTGACATGATTAGTAGTTATACAGATGAACAATTAGTAATCCTAACAACAGGTAGTCAAGGAGAGCCAATGTCTGCACTAACTAGGATGGCTGCAGGAGACCATAGAAAAGTAAAAATTACACCAAATGATTTAGTAATAATATCTGCAACACCAATACCTGGAAATGAAAAATTTGTATCAAAAGTAATTGATGACCTAATGCAAATAGGAGCAGAAGTAGTATATAGTTCCTTAGAAACAATACATGTTTCTGGTCATGCTTGCCAAGAAGAACAAAAATTAATACTTGCACTAGCAAAACCAAAATATTTCATGCCTGTACATGGCGAATATAGACAATTAATTGCTCATAGCGAAACAGCACAAAGCATGGGAATAGACAAGGACAATATTATTATGATGTCAAATGGTAGAGTATTAGAAATTAATGAAGAAGGTGCAAATGTTACAGGTTCTGTTCCTAGTGGTAGAGTATTAGTAGATGGACTAGGAGTAGGAGATGTTGGTAATATTGTACTTCGTGATAGGCAACATTTATCACAAGATGGTTTAATTGTAATTGTTCTTACAATGGACTCAAATACCGGAGAAGTAGTAGCAGGACCAGAAATCATATCAAGAGGATTTGTTTATGTAAGAGAGTCAGAAAATTTGATGGATGATGTTAAATCAGTTGCAAGAAATGAAATTAAAAAATGTGAGCAAAGAGGAATTACAGATTGGGCAACAATTAAAACAACAGTAAGAGAAAATTTAAGAGATTATATTTTTATGAAAACAAAGAGAAATCCTATGATTATACCAATTATAATGGAGGTATAACTTCATGGGATTCAAGAATATGTAGTATAATAGCAAAAATAATAATAAAAAGATGAGGAGAGAAAAATAATATGGATTATAAAGATTTAGCAAACTTAATATTTCCAGAAATAAAGGACATATCTTACTATGAAGAAAAATATCCTAGGAGAAATTTAAAAGAAGGAGCAATAGTTACTAGATTTGCACCTAGTCCAACTGGATTTGTCCATATAGGAGGTTTATATCAATCTCTTATTGCAAGAAAATTAGCAGACCAAACAGAAGGAGTATTTTTCTTAAGAATTGAAGATACAGACCAAAAAAGAGAAGTAGAAAATGGAGTAACAGATATCGTAAATTCTTTAAAAGAATTTGAAATAGAGCCAGATGAGGGAATGATATCTGAAAATGAAGAAAAAGGAAATTACGGGCCATACAAACAATCTTTAAGAAAAGAAATTTATCAAGCCTATGCAAAATATTTAATTGAACAAGGAAAAGCATACCCATGTTTCTGTACTCAAGAAGAAGGAGAAGAAATAAGGGCAAAACAAGAAGCTGCCAAAATTAGACCAGGATATTATGGAGTATGGGCAAAATGCAGAAATAATACAGTAGAAGAAATGTGCCAAAAAATAAAAAATGGCGAAAGTTATATTATACGTTTTAAATCACCAGGTCGTGAAGATAGAAAAATAAAGCACCATGATTTAATAAAAGGAAACGTTGATTTTCCAGAAAATGATCAAGATATTGTAATTATAAAAGCAGATGGACTTCCAACTTATCATTTTGCACATGCAGTAGATGACCATTTAATGGGAACAACACATGTAATTCGTGGAGATGAATGGTTATCATCTGTTCCATTGCATTTACAACTATTTCATGAATTAGGATTTAAACCACCTAAATATGCACATATTGCCCCAATAATGAAAAATGATGATGGAAATAAAAGAAAATTAAGTAAAAGAAAAGATCCAGAAGCAGCAGTTAGTTATTATGAAGAAGAAGGAATTCCAGAAATAGCTGTAAAAGAATATTTATTAAATATAGCAAACTCTAATTTTGAAAATTGGAGAAGAGCAAATCAAGATAAATCAATTGATGAATTTGAACTTCAATTAAATAAAATGAGTGTAAGTGGAGCTTTATTTGATATGGTTAAACTATTTGATGTTGGAAAGTTAGCAATATCAAGAATGACAGCAGAAGAAGTTTATGAAAAGGCATATAAATGGGCAAAAAAACATGATGAAGAATTAACCAAAATGTTAGATGACAAAGAATATAGTTTAAAAGTATTTGGAATTGAAAGAGGAAATAAAAAACCTAGAAAAGATATAGCAAAATGGTCAGATGTAAAAGAAAATATAGAATATATGTATGACGAAAAATTTTTGAATAAAAATCAAGAATATCCATATCAAGTAATTAATGATAAAGAAGAAATCAAAAAAATATTGACTTTATATTTAGAAAAATATTATAGTGAAAATGATGATAAACAAACTTGGTTTGATAAAATTAAAGAATTAGCAGGAGATATGGGATATAGCAAAGAAGTAAAAGAATTTAAAGAAAATCCAGGAAAATACAAAGCACATGTTGGAGATGTAAGTACCGTATTAAGAGTTGCCTTAACTTCAAGAACTAATACGCCAGATATGTATGAAATAATGCAAGTATTAAGAAAAGAAAGCATCAAAAAAAGATTTGAAAAAGCAATAAAGGAGCTTTAAATATGGAATATAATATAGGAGATATTGTAAGAACGAAAAAACAACATCCCTGTGGAAGCAAATTATGGGAAATCACAAGAGTAGGAGTGGATTTTAAATTAAAATGCCAAGGGTGTGAACATACTGTAGTGCTACCAAGAGAAAAAGCTATTAAAGCTATTACAAAAATAGAGAAAAAAGCAGGAGAATAATCTTCTGCTTTTATGCTATTTTTGATATCTATAAGAAAAAAATCACAAATTGAAAAATAATGTCATATTATATAATATAGTATCAAACAAGGTACTGTATGGGAGGTGACTTTTACCATGGAGCCACAAGAAACCATTTATTGCTATGACAATAAAGAAGAAAAATGCACAAAAAGAAAAAATTGTTTTGGTATCGTAGCAATTATACTTTTAACAGCATTTGCTGTAGTAATAGGATTGCTTATTGGAGCAGCAATATCTGCAGCTATTTTAGCAAATTTAGCAGCAATTATAGTTTTAGCAGTAATATTAGGACTATTATTGATATTATCAGTTATATTAATGTTTTGCTGTAACAGAAAAAAAGAAAAGAAATGTAAATGTTGTTGCTAAAAAGCAATGGAACTATCTATAATTTAATAGATAGTTCCATTTTACTATATATAATTTTCAATAATATTCCAAACATCATCTTTGTATATTTTCCTTTCAGAAGAAAAGGGAAGAGTTGGAACATCTCCGAAGCGGATTTAATTGTTTTTGTAAAGTTTTAACACAATCTTCTACTTTAGTAACAGCGATTTTATCTGCTTTATTTGCAAGAATAATACATGGTGTTTTAGAAGAAATAATATAGTTATACATCAATTTATCGTTTTCGGTAGGGTTATGCCTAATATCAATTAAAAATATAATTAAGGAAATTTCTTTACGGTTAAATAAATATTCTTCAATAAAATTTCCGTACAATTTCTTGCTCTTTTTTAGACATCTTATTATAACCATAGCCGAGGTAAATCTACAAAATAGAAATTATCATCTATATTATAAAAATTAATTTGGCGAGTTTTACCTGGCTCACTACTTGTTCTTGCTAATTTTTTTCGATTAATCATAGTATTTATAAAACTAGATTTACCAACATTTGATTTCCCAACTAAAACAATTTCAGGTAAGTTATTTTTAGGATATTGTTTTGGACTTATTGCTGATATTTCAAACCTAGGATTTTTTACTAACATCTATTTTCTCCAATCCACCCATATATGGTCTTAAAACTTCTGGCACAATAACACTTCCATCTGGTTGATAATTATTTTCCATAATTGCAATTAACATACGAGGAGGAGCAACTACAGTGTTGTTCAAAGTATGGGCAAAGTAATTTCCATTTTCTCCTTTAATTCTTATTCCTAATCTACGAGCTTGTGCATCTGTTAAATTAGAACAACTTCCAACTTCAAAATATTTTTGTTGTCTTGGTGACCATGCTTCAACATCACAAGATTTTGCTTTTAAATCTGCTAAATCTCCACTACAACATTCTAAAGTTCTAACAGGAATATTCATACTTCTAAAAAATTCTACTGTATAAGACCACATTTTATCATACCATTGCCAACTATCTTCTGGCTCACAAACAACAATCATTTCTTGTTTTTCAAATTGATGAATACGATAAACACCACGTTCTTCAATTCCATGAGCACCTTTTTCTTTTCTAAAACATGGAGAATAAGAAGTCATTGCATATGGCATATTTTCTTTTTTTAAAATTTGATCTTTAAATTTTCCAATCATAGAATGTTCACTAGTACCAATTAAGTATAAATCTTCACCTTCTATTTTATACATCATAGCATCCATTTCTTCAAAACTCATAACACCAGTTACAACATCAGAACGAATCATAAAAGGTGGAATGCAATAAGTAAACCCTTTGTTAATCATAAAATCTCTAGCATAAGTTAAAACAGCAGAATGAAGTCTTGCAATATCACCAATTAAATAATAAAATCCGTTTCCACTAACTCTTCTACTACTTTCTAAATCTAATCCGCCAAGAGCTTCCATAATATCACTATGATGAGGAATTTCATAATCAGGTACAACAGGTTTACCAAATTTTTCTATTTCAACATTTTCACTATCATCTTTTCCAATTGGTACAGATTCATGAATCATGTTCGGAATTTTCATCATTCTTGATTTTATTTCTTCAGCATATTCATTTTCTAATTTTTCATTTTCTTCTAATTTTTTATTAATGTCATTTACTTGAAGTTTTACTTTTTCTGCTTCCTCTTTATTTCCAGATTTCATAAGACTTCCAATTTGGTTACTTAAATTTTTTCTTTCAGCTCTTAAATTATCACCATTTAATTTTACTTCTCTATTTTTTAAATCTAATTCTATAACTTCATCTACCAAAATAAGTTTATGGTCTTGAAATTTTTTCTTTATATTTTCTTTTACTAAATTTGGATTTTCTCTTAAAAATTTAATATCAATCATAATTTGCCTCCTTTTTATAATAGCCTTATTATACTATATTTCTTAATAATTAGCAAGAAATTGGGAAAAATAAAAAGAAAAAGGGGAAATAAAAGTGATTCTAAAAATTACAGAATTTATAATATATTCAAGTTTAATTGTTTTAATTTCAAAATATATTCTAGTAGAAACACTAAGAAAATTGGCAGAAAACTTAAACTTAAAACCAAAAACTGTAGGAAATATATCAGGATATGCAACTTCTATACCAGAATTTTTAACTGTTAGTATATCAAGTATAAATGGATTAATAGATACTAGCATTTTTAATATTGTAAGTTCAAATGTTATCAATTTAATTCAATATTTAGCATCTATTATATTAAATAAAAATAGAAAAGCATTTGCAAATCAAGCAATAAAAATAGATTTTATTTTAGTACTAATAACAATATTAATACCAATTTTTTTACTTTGGAATAACATAGAAATGGATTTAAATTTCGTTCCTATTTTTTTGATTTTATATGCACTATTTTCTTATTTAAATAGTAATGCTAATAAAATATATTTGGAAAAAGAGAATAAAGAGATAGAAAATAAAATTGAAGAAGAAGGAAAAAAAGAAAAAGGTAATACTAGAAAAACTTTCTTATATACAATTATTTTAATAACAGCAGGAGTTTTTCTATATTTAATAGGAGAACTATTAGGAAATACATTAGATTATTTATATAATGAATTTCATATTCCACAAGTTATAATTGGAATTTTACTAGGATTAATTACTAGTATACCAGAATTAATTACATTTTTTGAATCTCAAAAATATTATAAGAAACAAAAAAATAAAATGTTAGGGGTAATTGAAGCCACTAACAATTTATTAACATCAAATATTTTAAATTTGTTTTTAATACAATCTATAGGAATTACTATTTATACTATAATTTATTAATAAGACTAGTAATCGATTTGATAATTTCTAGTGCTTGAATAATTTGGGATTCAGAATATTCTTTTAAATATTTACTGGTTTCTTTAATAATATTATCATCTAATCCATATAAAATGTAATCAGCAGAATGACCACTTAAATCTCGTAATTTTTTTAAACTTTTATAAACTAAGTTTCCTTTTCCATCTTCTACTAATCCTAGAAATTGTCCAGAAACTCCAATTTCTTTAGCAAGCTCAGATTTGCTCATATATAATTCAGTTTCGCGAATAAGTTTAATTCTTTTACCTCTTTCAATTTGCTCCGCTTTTTCAAAAGTTTTATCAAAAATAGAACTATTCATATTATATTAAGTAACACCTCCTACTATTTGTTCATTTTATGATAAAATGCAAATAAAAAAATAGAAAAATGTTTTGTCTAAATCTAGTATTATTTGAGAATTTATGGTATATTATGAATATGAATTAAGGAGGAATAAATATGGAAGAAGTTAAACCAATGAAAATATTAGTAATTGAGGATGATGTGAATGATTGTAACAATCTTATTGATTGTGCCAAGAAGAGAAAAGACATAGAAATAGTAGCAATAACTGATTCTGATATAGAGGGTCTAAAGTATGTGAGAATGAAACGCCCAGAAGGAATTGTGCTAGATATAGAATTAAATAATAGTACGACAGGTAACACAGATGCTTTGAGTTTTATACCAGAATTAAAAAGATTAAATTTAAGATATAAACCAATTATTATAGTAACAACTCATGTAAATTCCAAAAGAATATATGATATTCTTCATAGAGATGGAGCAGATATAATTTTATATAAAGACCATGCCAATTATTCGTATGATTATGTGTTTAATAAATTCCTTAATTTAAGAGAACTAACACCAAAGCAAACAGTAGAAACGTTGAAAGAAGAAATAAAAGAAAATGAAGATAAAGTATCAGAATATATAAATCATGAAATGGATTTAATAGGAATAACATCAAAATTAAAAGGAAGACAATATGTTCATGATGCAATTTTTTATTTGATACAGAATGGAAATACAGGTGAAAATGTTATTAGATATTTAACTAAGATTCATAAAAAGTCTAGTAATACTATCACTAATGGAATACAAAATGCAATTATACATGCATGGAGAGTTTCTTCTATTGATGATTTAGAAAAGTATTATACAGCAAGAGTAAATTATGAAACAGGAATACCAACTCCTATGGAGTTTATATATTATTATGTGGATAAGATAAAAAAGATGATCTAGTATTAACAATACTAGATTTTTTCATTTTTTAACAGATTTTGCTATATTTTGCCATCTTTTTCTATAAAAAAATACCGTTTATTTGTAAGTGATAAATGGTATTTTTTTATTAACAACAAAGCTAGAACGAAGCAAGAAGGGTGGTGTGTAGCATGAGCTGGGACGATTTCTGGTATTGGTTTTTTTATTGGCTATAAAAAAATGAATTAACTTTAATTAGTAATAAAAGATAATCATATATAGTAATTTTAATATTACATATATTGATTATCTTTTTCTTTTAATATATAATGTATAAGAAAGAAGGGATATAATGGTATGAATATTATAATGAGACTACAAGAAATAAATATTACAGTTGATATTTTAAAGACAGCACTTATCAGTATAATTACGCATTATGTATCAATAAAAATTGTAAATAACACATATAATAACAATTACAAAAAGATTTTGATGTATATATCAGTCATATTTGTTTCTTATGTATGTGGGAGTATTAGATGGAGCAATAATTCTTTAAATAGCATAATACTTTTAATTTTTTTATTATCTATAATATTTCTTATAAGAACAAAAAGTAATATGGGATATTCATTATGCATTACAGCTATTTCTCTAAGTATCAGTTATATTTTATATTCTATATCAATATGCATTAGTTATATTCCAGGTATTTTATTGAGAAGTAATAATATTGATAATCCTTATATAAGTTTAATTATTTTAACTATAATATATTCAACAGTTGTACATTTATTTTTAAAAATTAAAAGATTCAAGAATGGTTTAACATTTTTACAGAAAAAGTTAAAAAATGATTATTTTGATTTATTAATTTTAAATACAAGTATTACTATAATATTTTTGATTACTCTAATGATATCAGCCAGTTTAGAGATTGAAATTAAGAAAAGTTTCGTATTTGCTTTTGCTATAATAGCTATAATCATGTTCATTACAATTCAAAAATCTTTGAAATTATATTACAAGCAAAAAATGTTAATAAAAGACTTAAATGAAACAAAAGAAGAACTAGAAAATAAGAAGAAAGAAGTCGAAGAATTAGAAGAAGAAAACTTGAACTTTAGTAAAATAAGTCATTCCATTGCACACAAACAGAAATCATTAGAATATAAATTAAATACATTGATGTTAAACAGCGAAACAGCATCTGAAATAGATCTAAAAGACAGATTAGAAGATATTACTAAAGATTTAAAACACGAAACAGTTGTTGAATTAGAGAAAACTGAAATACCTCAAATTGATGATATGTTAGCATATATGCAATCAGAATGTGTAAAAAATAAGATTGATTTTCAACTTCAATTAAGTGGGAGCATACATCATATGATTAACAACTATGTAGATAAAGATAAGTTAGAAATTTTATTAGCAGATCTTATAAAAAATGCAATAATTGCAATTAATTATTCCGAAAATGTAAATAAAAGTATTTTAGTAAGATTAGGAATTATAGACGGAATTTATAGTTTATATGTATATGATTCTGGTATAGAATTTGAATTAGATACTTTAGCAAATCTTGGAATAAAGCCAAGTACAACTCATGGTGATAATGGCGGAACTGGTATGGGTATGATGAATACTTTTGATACATTGAAACAATATGAAGCAAGTATTACAATTCATGAATATGGAAAACCAAGCAAAGATAATTTCACAAAAGTAATAAAAATAACATTTGATAAAAAGAATGAATTTAACATTTTATCTTATAGACAGGAAGAAATAGACAAGATTCAAAAAGAACAAACAACTAAAAAATAATTGCAAACAAACATAAAACAAAAAATCTTAAGTAAATGTTTTTTACAAACAAATACTTAGGATTTTTTATATTGCTGATTAAATAGTGAAAGTAATATTACATTTTGATTACAAATTGGAAAAATTATTTACAAAGAAAAATTTCTGTGCTAAAATTTGAAAGTAAAGTGCTAATACAAACGCTACATAATTTAAAAATTTGAATAAATTAAACCAAAGAAGGAAGGGAAAGAAAGAAAAAATGGAAAAAAAGAAAAAACAAAATTTATTTGCAAAAAGTAAAAATGAAGCACAAGGAATAACTTTAATTGCATTAGTTATTACTATTATCGTGTTATTGATTTTAGCAGCAGTGTCAATTGCAACTTTAACAGGGGATAATGGGATTTTGACAAAGGCACAAACGGCAAGTGAAAAAACAAAACAAGAAACAGAAAAGGAGCAAATAAAAATAGCATATAGTACAGTAGTAACAGACAAAATGGAAAAAGGAGAAAAAGGAGAAAAAGGAGTAACAGCAGGAGAACTAGAAATAGAATTACAAAAACTAGAACCAAAAGCAACAGCAGTAGAAGGAGCAGAAGAAGGAAAAATAGAAGTAACATTTCCAAGTGGAAATAAATACACAATAGATAGCAACGGAAAAATAACAGGACCAACAAATGAAGGCTCAGGAGGAAGTACATCACAAGGAGTAGCTCCAGAAGTAAAAGTAACAGTAGAAAAAACAGGAGATAACAAATCAATAATAAAGGTAGAAGTAACAAATGAAGTAGAAACAGTAGATAGTATAACAGTAACCAATTTAGACACAGGAGATACTCCTGTTGAAGTAACAGTAAATGGAAAGACAGGAAGCGTACAAGTAGAAAAAAATGGAACATATAAAATAGAAGTAAAAGCAACAACAGAAGGAGTACAAAAAACAGGGGAAACAACAATAGTAGTAAACGTAATACCAGTAACATTCACAACAGAACAAGGAAAAATAGATGTAATATGGGTAAACAAAGCGAACCAAAAAATAGATGCACCATTAGTACCAGACACATTACCAAGTGGAATGAAAAAAGTATACTGGGAAGAAGACGGAACAGAGAAAAAAGAAGGAGAAGCAGGATTTATAGAAAGCAACTGGTATGATTATGTAGCAGGAGACAATAAAAACGATACAAAAACGAGCAAATGGGCAAATGCGATAAATACAATAGAAGGAGTAGAAAGTTATTTTGTATGGATACCAAGATATGCATATAGGATAACGTACTTAACAACAGATGGACAAGTATCAGGATATTGTGATGGAGACGGAATAAGAGATTTAGCAGGAAATAAACAGCCAGCTACCCAAAATCTAAAAGAAGACAAAGGAATAGAAACAGTAGAATATAATGGATTTAAATATATAGTCCATCCGGCATTTGAAGGAAATGTAAACAACGGAGGATGGGACGAAGACTTACAAGGAATTTGGGTAGGAAAATACGAGTCAGCAAGGTCAACAGCAACAGCAGAAGATGCAGGAAGTGGAACAACAGCAATACAAATAGCACCAACAGTAAAAAGTTGGGTAGATATAGATATAGGAACAATGTATACAAACGCATTAAATTATGACACAACGAAAGATAGTCATTTAATGAAGAACAGCGAATGGGGAGCAGTTAGCTATTTAACTCATAGTCAATATGGAAGAAATGGAAATGAAGTAAGTATAAATAGATGTAGTGATTATATAACAGGAATGGGAAGAGGAACAAGTACTACTGCATATAAATATAGTGAAGCAGAAGAAAATCAAATGTATAATGGAGAATTTGGACAACTTTCAAGTTCAACAGGAAATATATATGGAACATATGATTTAAGTGGGGGAGCAAGGGAGTATGTAGCAGCATTTAATGACAAAGTAGATGATAATGATTATGAAACGAAATATGGAAATTCATTTGCAGCACCAACAAATCCAAGTACAAAATATGCAACAAAATACTTATCAAAAGATGATGATAGTGGTCCACCAACATATGAAAGATATTATCCAGGAGATGCGATATATGAAGTAAACACAGGACTTACCACTGCATGGTTTAGAGACCTTTCTTTCTTTATTCAGTTGAACAATCCATTTTTCTTTCGTGGAGGAAACTGCAATGATAATAAAATGTGTCGGTGTGTTCTTTGCAACCTCAGAAGATGGAAGAGGCTTCAACAGTATTTCATTCCGTGTGATTTTACCAGATGTGTAGAAAACTGTAAATATTTTTGAGTAAACTAGATTTAACCTTTTATGAACTTTAATAGCTAATTATATTATAACATACATGGCAAAAATTATAAGATTAGATTTTATAATTTTTGCCTTTTTCGTTTTTATTATAATCTTGCTGTTACATGTACTGCGAAAAATGTCGAAATTTGCGATGAAAAAAGTAGTAAAAAGTATTGCAAAATTTGTAAAAACGTGGTTTAATATCAAGGTAGCAATTTTAAAATTTTTTTAAAAATTGCTAAAAAAGCAACTTTGCAATAGCAAAATGTTTATTTCAAATATTTAATTTTTATAAAAATCTTAATTAATTTCAAAAATTAGATCTAGAAAATCCAATTAATTAAACAAAAAAATCTATAAGATAAGAAAGGAGGTTTATTTTTCACAAATAAAAGTTTATAGTAAAAATATACTATTAAGTATTGCAAAGTTCAAAAAAATTTAGTATAATAAAGGAGGAATCATTATAGAAAGAAAAACAGAAAAATTACCATTAACATCTGATATAGTATTTAAAAGGGTATTTGCAAAGGAAGGAAATGAAGACATACTAAAATCATTATTAGAAGCAATTTTAGAAATACCCATTGAAAAAGTAACAGTAAAAAATCCAGAATTAATACCAGACTTATATGATATCAAATCAGGAGTATTAGACATCAAAGTACAAATAAACGCAGATATAATTTGCAATATAGAAATGCAGGTAAAAGATGAAAACAATATGGATTTAAGAAGTACATTTTATATGTCAAGAATATTATCAGATGAAATAAAAAAAGGTGAAGATTATAGAAAAGTAAAAGACACAATAGTAATAAACCTAATGAACTTTGAATATTACAAAAGGAATAGCTACCATAACATAGCGCATATGAAATTTGAAGAAACAAAAAAGAATGAATATGTAGAAATGGGCTATAAAAAAGAAGACAAAATAGCAAGCAAAGGGATAGAATTGCATTTTATTGAAATACCGAAGTTTGAAAAGAAAAATCCAGAAGCAAAAACCAAACTAGAAAAATGGTTATGGTTAATAGCTGGAAGGGAGGATAAATTAGAAATGGCGAAGGAAGAAGATAAAGAAATAAAAAAGACCATAGAAATAATAGACCAAATGAGCATGGACGAAAAGGAATGGGAACTTTATAATTCAAGACTAATGGCCATATTAGATTACAACACAGGTATGAGAAATGCAAGAGACGAAGGAGAGGCAATTGGACTATCAAAAGGAGAAAAAATCGGCTTATCTAAAGGAAAAGCAATTGGACTGTCAAAAGGCAAGAAAGTTGGGCAAAAAGAAGAACAATTAAGAATAGCTAAAAACTTCTTAAAGTTAGGAATAGATCCAGAAGATATCAAAAAAGCAACAGGGCTAACACGGAGAAGAAATAGAAAAACTCAAAAAAGAAAAATAACAACCTAAAAATAAAAAAAGTTTCCCCATTTTTTTTTGAGGAAATAAAAAGAAAAAATAATTGAAAAATTAAAAATGAGTTATCCACAT
>CANQHU010000019.1 GCA_947623945.1 uncultured Clostridia bacterium
TAATAATGATGTCCTAAAATATACGTTAAAATTAAAATTTTAGGACATCTTATTTTTTTATGGCTGACTAGTAACAATTTAACCCCAAAAATTCTTTAAATTTCTCCAAAACACTTTAAAAAAACAACAAAATAGTATAAAATAAAATAAAATTAAAAAAATAGGAGAGGAATATGAACAAAAAATGGCAAATATACGAAACAGATGAAGCAAAAGTAAAAGAAATACAAGAAAAATATGGATTAAACAAATTACTTTCAACAATCTTAGTAAACAGAAAAATAACAACAAAAGAAGAAATAAGATTATTCTTAGAACCAACAAGGCATGACTTTTACAATCCATTTTTAATCATGGACATGGAAAAAGCAGTAGAAAGAATAATCAAAGCCATAAAAAACCAAGAAAAAGTAACAATCTATGGAGATTATGATGTAGATGGAATAACAAGCATAACAGTATTAAAAAGTTTCCTAAAAGACAGAGGGCTAGAAGTAAATTACTACATTCCAAATAGACTAGACGAAGGTTATGGTTTAAACAAAGAAGCAATCAAAAAAGTAGTTGACAGTGGCTGTGAACTAATGATTACAGTAGATTGTGGAATATCAGCAATAGAAGAAATAGAATATGCAAACTCATTAGGATTACAAACAATAATAACAGACCATCATGAACCAGGAAATAAATTACCAAATGCAATGGCAATAATTGACAACAAAAGAAAAGATAGCACATATCCTTTTAGAGAACTAGCAGGAGTAGGAGTAGTATTTAAACTAATACAAGCAATTAGTCAAAAACTAGAAATTAAAGAAGAAGAATATCTAAAATATTTAGATATAGTATGTGTTGGAACAATATCAGACATAGTACCACTAATTGACGAAAATAGAGTAATTGCAAAACTAGGATTACTTCTTATTTCAAAAACAAAAAACATAGGATTACGCTCTATAATAAAATCTTCTGGATATAGCAAAGTAGATTCAAACACCATATCTTTTGGAATTGCACCTAGAATTAATGCCTGTGGAAGAATGGGAAAAGCAGAAGAAGCATTAGAACTATTATTATCTCCAAACATCAACCACGTAAATGAATTAACACAAAAACTAAATGAACATAATAAAACAAGGCAAGAAACAGAAAAAAATATATTTGAAAGTGCATCAAAACAAATAGAAGAACAACATTTAGAGCAAAATAATACCATAATTATAGGTGGAGAAAATTGGCATCATGGGGTAATTGGAATAGTATCTTCTAAAATTACAGAAATGTATTTTAAACCAAGCATTTTACTAAGTTTTGAAGAAGATGGAATTGGAAAAGGCTCAGGAAGAAGCATTCCAGGGTTTGATTTACACGATGCCTTAATGAAATGTGAAGACACCATTGAAAAATTTGGTGGGCATAGTATGGCAGTAGGAGTAACAATAAAAAAAGAAAACTTTGAAAACTTCAAAAAAGAATTTGAAGAAATTGCAAAAGCATCACACACAGAAGAAATTATGCCAATTATTCAAATAGATAGCAAAATCGATTTAAAAGATATAAATAAAGAAATGGTAGAAAGTTTAAAAAAATTAGAACCTTTTGGTGAAGCAAATAGAATGCCAGTTTTCGTATTTAAAAATTTAAAAATCGATTCAATAAGAAGCCTATCAGAAGGAAAACATCTAAAATTAACATTAAAAGATAACAATATTATCATAAACGGAATTGGGTTCAATCTAGGAAATTTTGCTAGAGAAGAACAATATACAATTGGAGATAAAGTTGATATTGTAGGTGTTTTAGAAATGAATCATTTTAATGGTGAAGAAAGCCTACAAATAAATATTAAAGATATTATGAAATCACTATAGAAATACTCTAAAAACAAGAGGTGAATAAGCAAAAATGCAAGAAATAAAAGAAATAACAATACAACAAATAATAAATAAAAGAAAAGAACATACAAGAAAAGTGGATACAAAGTTAATAATGAAAGCATATGATTATGCAAATAAAAATCATAATGGACAAAACAGGAATTCAGGAGAGCCATATATTATCCATCCACTTAATGTTGCCTATATTTTAGCAGATATACGGATTAGATGACAGCACAATTTGTGCAGCCCTTTTGCATGATATAGTAGAAGACACAAATGTAACTGACCAAGATATAAGAGAAGGATTTGGAAATGAAATAGCAGACATGGTTGCAGGAGTTACAAAATTAGGAACAGTTCAATTTGAGTCAATTGAAGAACAACAAGTAGAAGACTATAGAAAAATGTTTTTAGCAATGGGAAAAGATATAAGAGTAATTCTAATAAAATTAGCAGATAGACTTCACAATATGAGAACATTAAAATATTTAAAAAGAGATAGGCAAATTGCAAACGCTAAAGAAACAATGGAACTATATGCGCCACTAGCAAATCGTTTAGGATTATACTCTATAAAATGGGAATTAGAAGATTTAGGCTTTAAATATTTATATCCAGAAGAATATCATGATTTAGTAGAAGGAATTAACAAAAAAAGAGAAGAAAGATTAAAATTTATCGAAAAAATCATGGGAGATATCCGTGTTCAATTAAAAAAAGAAAAAATAGATGCAGAAGTTACACGGAAGAGCAAAGCATTTATACAGTATTTATCGTAAAATGAAAAGAGATAATAAAACATTAGATCAAATTTATGATTTATTTGCATTGCGTATTTTGGTAAATTCAATTAAAGACTGTTATACAGCATTAGGAGTTGTGCACGAAATGTATAGTCCAATGCCAGGAAGATTTAAAGACTATATATCAGTTCCAAAACCAAATATGTATCAATCCATTCATACAACGTTATTGGGAGACAAAGGAACACCTTTTGAAGTACAAATCCGTACTTGGGAAATGCATAGAGTAGCAGAATATGGTATTGCTGCCCATTGGGCTTATAAAGAAGCAAGTTATTTTGGAAGAAAAGCTAGTGTAAAAGTAGAAGAAGACAAATTAGCATGGTTAAGAGAAAGTCTAGAATGGCAAAAAGAAATGCAAGACCCACAAGAATTCTTAAATACACTAAAAACAGAACTATTTGAAGACGAAGTTTATGTATTTACTCCCAAAGGAGCAATAAAAACTCTGCCAAGAGGAGCAACACCAATTGATTTTGCATATACAATCCATGCAGAAATTGGACATCATATGACAGGATGTAAAATTAATAGTAAAATGATGCCAATTATAACACCTTTACAAAATGGAGATATTGTTGAAATTATAACTTCTGATAATTCAAAAGGACCAAGTAGAGATTGGCTAAAATTTGTTAAAAGCAGTAGTGCTAAAAATAAAATCTTAAGTTGGTTTAAAAAAGCACAAAAAGCAGAAAACCTAGAAAAAGGAAAAGAATTAATTGAAAAAGAGCTAAAACGTATAGGATTTTCTCATACAGATTTATTCAAGCCAGAATATGTAGAACCAATGTTAGATAAGTACAAATATAAAAACATTGATGAAATGTATGCTGCAGTTGGATTTGGAGCAAATTCAGCAGTCAAAGTAATTGCAAGGATGCTCCAAGAGTATAGAAAAGAGCATGAAGAAGAAAACATTGAAGCAAAAATAGAAGAACTTTCAAAAGCAAGAATGAAAAAGCCAAGACCATCTGATTCTGGAATTATTGTAAAAGGAATTGATAACTGTTTAGTTAAACTATCAAAATGTTGCAATCCATTACCAGGTGATGAAATTGTAGGATATATTACCAAAGGAAGAGGAGTATCAGTCCATAGAAAAGACTGCCGTAATGTAAAAGACTTAATCTCAGAAGAAAGTAGAATGATTGATGTAGAATGGTACAATGAAAACAAATCTTCTTATCAAGCTGAAATTCAAGTCAACAGTAACGACAGGGCAGGTTTACTTATGGATGTGTTAAGAGAAATCGGAAACACAAAAGCAAAAATTTTGGGTGTAAACACAAAAACAACCAAAGAAAAAATTGCGATTTTGGATATCACTTTAGAAGTAGAAAACTTAGACGAACTAAACAAAGCACAAAAAGCAATTGAAAAAGTAAATAGTGTATATGAAGTAAGGAGAAAGAAATAAAATGAAATTAAAAGAACTAAAGATAGATACATGGATTGGAGACCCAACTAACTGCTATATTATAGTAGATGAAGAAACTAAAGAAACAATGGTAATTGACCCAGCAGGAGAAGTTGATAAAATTGAAGAACTAATTAAAATAATGGATGGAAAACTAAAATATATTTATTTAACACATTGCCACGGAGATCACATTATGGGAGTAACAGAATTGAAAAATAGATTAGGGGGCAAAATATTAATCCACCGAGATGATAGTGAAGGATTAAATAATCCAGATATCAATTTAACTCCATATATTGGAATAGGAGAAATTGAATTAGAAGCGGATTCTAGAATAGATGATGGAGATTTAATCCATCTTGGAAACTTAGAATTTAAAGTTCTTCATACTCCAGGTCACACAAAAGGCGGAACAAGTCTATATTGTGAAAAAGAGCATTGCCTATTTTCTGGGGATACAATATTTAGAGGAACTTGGGGAAGAACAGACCTTCCAACATCAAATAGAGAAAGTATCATAAAATCAATTGAAACAAAAATAATGACACTCCCAGACGAAACAATTGTATATCCTGGTCATGGAATGATGACAAAAATTAAAGAAGAAAAACCAATTTATTTAGAATTGAAGCCCAAATTATTATAGTTAATTTGCCAAAACACTTGAAAAATCGGCAAAAATGATATATAATTTATGCTGTAACTATAAACCAAAGTGTTCTAAGTATAAGGAGGGACATAAATGATTGGTGTCGTATATGAAAATGTAAGACAAATTAACCAATTAGGTTACCGGATTATTGAGAATTCAGTAGATGGATTTTCAACAGAAACAAAAATTATTTCCGTCGAAAGTGATGAACCTTTAGTAAGAATATCTTTATACGGCAAGACATCTGCATGGTTAAAAGTATCGGCCAATGGACAGAGAATAAAAAAGGTAAAATGGGTTACAATTCATACCACAACAGGAATACTTCCAAAGAAAAAAAGAGTCCTGTTAGAGCTAAGAAAAACTAACGGAGCAAGGATATGGTGTGAATTGCCATTTAAAGAAGGCGAATCAACTTTCTGGAGATAAGACTCTTCAAAAATGGGGCTGGCTAATTACCAGCCCATAAATTTACTAAAAACAAGGAGGAAAAAATATGAAAACAGAACCAAGAACATTAGCAGGCTTTATGGAATTATTACCAGATGAACAAATAGCATTTAATCAAATAAAAGAAAAAATTGAAAATACATATAAAAAATTTGGATTTTTACCACTTGACACTCCAATTATAGAATTATCTGAAGTTTTACTTGCAAAAGCTGGAGGCGAAACAGAAAAACAAATTTATCGTTTTACAAAAGGAGAAACAGACCTTTCTTTAAGATTTGACTTAACTGTGCCACTTTCTAAATATGTAGCAAAAAATTATGGAAATTTAAGTTTTCCATTTAGAAGATATCAAATTGGAAAAGTATATCGTGGAGAGAGAGCACAAAAAGGAAGATATCGTGAATTTTATCAATGTGACATAGACATTATAGGAGATGGTGAGTTAGATATTATAAATGATGCAGAACTTCCAAGTGTAATTTATAATATTTTTAAAGATTTAGGATTTGATAATTTTACTATTTGCATTAATAATCGCAAGATTTTAAATGGACTATTTGAAAGTTTAGGACAAAAAGAAAACAGTACAGAAATTTTAAGAATAATAGATAAAATTGATAAAATAGGTAAAGAGGCAGTAATTGAAGAATTATCAAAACTAAACTTACAAAAAACAAATATTGATAAAATAATGGAATTTATCGAGATTACAGGAACATCAGATGAAAAATTAGAAAAATTAGAAAACTTGGAAATTAACAACGAAACTTATAAGCAAGGTTTAGAAGAATTAAAACAAGTAGTTAAAAATGTTATATTATTTGGAGTTCCAGAGAAAAACTTTAAAGTAGAACTAACAATTGCAAGAGGTTTAGATTACTATACAGGAACAGTTTATGAAACATTTTTAAATGATTATAGAGAAATAGGTAGTGTTTGCTCAGGAGGAAGATATGAAAATTTAGCAGAATATTACACAGATAAAAAATTACCAGGTGTAGGAGTTTCTATTGGGTTAACTAGGTTATTTTATCAATTTAATGAATTAAACTTAGTTTCTGCAAATAAAAAATCTATTTCAGATATTTTAATTATACCTATGCTTGAAAATTTAGAAAAGCCAATAATATTAGCAAGCAATTTAAGAAAACTAGGTGTTAATACAGAAATATTTTTAAATGATAAAAAATTGAAAGCAAAATTAAAATATGCAGATAAATTAAAAATTCCATATGTAATAGTCATAGGAGAAGATGAAATAAACAGCAATACTGCAAAAATTAAAAATATGGAAACAGGGGAAGAAATAGAAGTAGAGTTAGATGCAAATAGTATTATAAAATTTATAAAAGAGGCGTAAACCTCTTTTTTATTTATACAATAAAGTTATTCTATTTCCTGTTTTATCAATAAAGCCATCTTCTTTTAAAAGTTTTAGCTCCCTCATCATAGCACTTCTATCTACACTTAAAAAATCTGCTAAATCAGTTAAAGAAAAAGGTAAAGTAAAACTTTTACTTAATTTTCTAGTAGACAGCATTGTAAAATATCCGTATTAATTTATCACGAATAGATCTTTTGGTTAATAGTTCAATTCTAGTATTTAAATCTGTCACTTTTCTAAGAATTAGTTCTGGCAAGTCATCTGATAATTCTTGATGAAATTTACAATTATTTCTACATTTAGAACGTATATCATCATAAATATAAAATAAAACTTCACACTTTTCACGGGCTTCAACTAAAAGTTCATTATTTATTGTAATAGTATAAAAAACTTCGCCAAAAACATCACCTTCTGAAAAGTGCTCTACAATAGTTCTATTTCCACTTAAGTCATAACGAACTAAATCTGCATTACCATGAACAAGTATGCAAAATTGATTCCTTTTATTAATATAACTTGTAATTACTTCATTTTTAGAAAAAGTCTTTTTTTGTACTCTATGACAACTATTTTCAAATTTTTTTATAAATTCATTCATATCAAAATTAATGTTCATTTTTTACCTTCTAACCAAAAAATATTAACAAAACTATTATACAGCAAATTAGTTGCAAAAGCAACAATAAAAAACAAATCATACTGTAATATTAATGTAATCTAAATGTAATAATCGACAAAATACTACAATTTAGCTAAACTAAAAAATGTATACAATAAATTGTTGCTTTTGCAACGGAAAAACAAAAAACTTAATGTATAATAATTTCATAATCAAAAAGAAGCAGGAGGAAAAAAGATGAAAATTATAAAAAGGGATGGAAGAGCCGTAGACTACAACAGAGAAAAGATTGAAATTGCAATCGAAAAAGCAAACAAGGAAGTTAGGCAAAAAGAAAGAGCAACCAAAGAAGAAATAAAAAGTATCATTAAATATATTGAAGAACTTGGAAAGAAAAGAATGTTAGTAGAGGATATCCAAGATATTATAGAAGAAAAGTTAATGGAAATTAACAGATATGAACTTGCTAAAAAATATATTGTATATCGTTATACAAGAGCATTAGTAAGAAAACAAAATACAACAGATGAATCTATTTTAGGTTTAATTAGAAACGAAAACAAGGAGTTAGCAGAAGAAAATTCAAATAAAAACACTTTACTTGCTTCAACACAAAGAGATTACATAGCAGGGGAAGTTTCAAGAGATTTAACAAAAAGATTACTTCTTCCTGAAAAAATTGTACAAGCAGATAATGATGGTGTTTTACACTTTCATGATGCAGACTATTTTGTACAACCAATTTTTAATTGTTGTTTAATTAACATAGCTGATATGTTAGACAATGGAACAGTTATGAATGGAAAACTAATAGAAAGCCCAAAAAGTTTTCAAGTTGCATGTACTGTTGTAACTCAAATTATTGCATCAGTTGCTAGTAATCAATATGGTGGACAATCAGTTGACTTAATACATTTAGGAAAATATTTAAGAAAAAGTTATGACAAATTCAAAAAAGAAATGCAAGAAAAATATAAAGGAAAAATGACTGATGAATTAATAGAAAGCATTGTTCAAGATAGATTAAAATCAGAACTAAAATCAGGTGTACAAACAATTCAATATCAAATAAATACATTAATGACAACAAATGGTCAATCACCTTTTGTAACACTATTTTTACATTTAGAAAAAGATGACCCATACATAAAAGAAAATGCTATGATTATTGAAGAAGTAATTCGTCAAAGAGAAGAAGGAATTAAAAACGAAAAGGGTGTTTATGTTACACCAGCATTTCCAAAATTAGTGTATGTATTAGATGAATTTAATAATTTATCTGGCGGAGAATATGATTATTTAACAAAACTTGCTGTTAAGTGTTCTGCAAAAAGAATGTACCCAGACTATATATCTGCTAAAAAAATGCGTGAAAATTACGAAGGAAACGTATTTAGCCCAATGGGATGTAGGAGCTTTTTATCACCTTGGAAAGATGAAAATGGAAACTATAAATTTGAAGGAAGATTTAATCAAGGAGTAGTTAGCATCAATTTACCACAAATAGGAATTGTAGCAGATGGAAATGAAGAAGTATTTTGGAAAGAGTTAGATGAAAGGTTAGAACTTTGCAAAGAAGCATTAATGTGTAGACATTATGCATTACTTGGAACAAAATCAGACATTAGTCCAATCCACTGGCAATATGGAGCAATTGCTCGCTTAGAAAAAGGAGAAAAGATTGATAAATTACTATTCGGTGGATATTCAACAATATCACTTGGATATATTGGACTATATGAATTAACTAAACTAATGACAGGAGAATCTCATACAACAGAAGTTGGACATGAATTTGCACTTAAAGTAATGAAATATTTAAGGGAAACTGTAAATCGTTGGAAAAAAGAAACAAACATTGGATTTGCATTATATGGTACACCTGCTGAAAGTTTATGCTACAAATTTGCAAGAATAGATAAAGAAAGATTTGGAATCATAAAAGACGTTACAGACAAAGGATATTATACAAACTCTTATCATGTAGATGTAAGAGAAAAAATAGATGCTTTTGAAAAATTATCTTTTGAAAGTGAATTCCAAAAAATATCATCAGGAGGAGCTATTTCTTACATAGAAATACCAAATATGGGTAAAAATATAGAAGCATTAGAAGCAGTTGTTAAATTTATATATGATAATATTCAATATGCAGAATTCAATACAAAGTCAGATTATTGCCACGTATGCGGTTTTGATGGAGAAATTATTATAAATAAAGATAATGAATGGGAATGTCCAAACTGCGGAAATAAAGACCATGCAAAACTTACAGTAGTAAGAAGAACTTGCGGATATTTGGGAGAAAATTTCTGGAATGTAGGAAAAACAAAAGAAATAAAACAAAGAGTAATGCACCTATAGATGTTTTTTGGGACGGGGCAAAAAAACACCCGTCCCAAAAAATTGTCAAAAAGTTTAGTATAATATAATAAGAATTAATCTAGTAAGAATTAACAATTAAGGTGTTTTTTTGCCCCGTCCCAAAAAACATCCAATAATTGTTTTCTGCATTTATTCTCAAATTCATCATTTAAAGGCTCTAAAACAGTATCTTCATTGTATTTTCTATCTAAGCAATATTTAATAATAAAATCAGTAAGTTCTGGATTTTTAGAAAGTAGAGGACCATGTAAATATGTTGCAATTACATTCTTCTTAAAAAAGCCTTCTTTTGTATCTCCAAATTTATTACCATTTCCAAATAAGACGTCTCCAAAAGGAGTGTCTATATCAAAAGTTTGTCCACCATGATTTTCAAAACCAATAATTTTTGTTTTTTTACCATTTAATTCTGCCTCAATCACAATATTTCCAATACATCTTTTACGTCTATCATTAATTGCTTCTGTATAATAATTAAAAACTTCCAACCCGGGAATAATATCACCTTCAACACCTTTGTAGTATTTACCAAAAAGTTGATAAGCACCACAAATTAATAAGAAAAATACACCCTCGTCAATTGCTTTTTGGATAGAATCTTTATATTGTATTAAATCTTTTGCTAAAATTCCTTGCTCTTGGTCTGCTCCGACCACCTGCAAATACTAAGTCATAGGTTCTAAAGTCTGGTGGAACATCTCCGGATAGAATATCTGTCAATTATAGCTTTAATGCCACGTTTTTCTAAACGATAACGTAATACTTGAATATTTCCGTAATCTCCATATAATTCTAAAATATCAGGATAAAGATATAATATTTTTAATTCTTTCATTAGTTTTTAGCTCCTTTTATAAAATTAGATATTATTTTAATTTTAAAATTTCTTGTCTTGTAGGTTGTAAAGAAGTATAGTTTGCAATAACATATTTTTTAACTTTTGTGTAATAAAGACTATGAACAGCTTCTTTTAAATCTAAATAAGGCTCAATTTTGTCTACTGGAAAACCAGATGTTTTAATTCTAATTGCAATATCATAAGCACGAGTTCCGAGATGTTACAATTCTTTTAACATTATTTAAAGAATCAAAATTAATATCCCAAATCCAAGATACATCATGTCCATCTGCAACATTATCATTTAAAACAAATAATAATTCTTTTTCATCATTATCTTCATTTAAAATTCGTAAACTTACATTAGAACCGGTTGGATTTTTGGCTAAATTAATAATTGTAGGAATACCTTGAATAGTAAGCTCTTCAAGTCTACCATTATTTAATACAAAAGTAGATAATGCTTTTTTTATAATTTCTGTATCAATTGAATAAAGACTTGTACATGTAATTACTGCTAAAAAGTTATAAATGTTGTAAATGCTATTAAATTTAATATTATAAGTAATTCCATCAACATCAAATTTCCTATTTTTTAAATCAATATTAGTTGCTAACTTATAAATTTCGTTATCACCATAATTGCAATTTGGACATTTGAACTTTCCAATATGAGAATATTGATAATACTCATATTCAATACGGCTATTGCAAAATGGGCAAAATTTGCCTTCTCCAGCTTCTTTCATATTTGTTGTTGCATAATCATATTTTTCTGCACTAAAATAATACACATTATGATTTTCCGGATTAGCTTGTCCGAAGCCTTGCTACATTTGGGTCATCATTATTTAAAATTAAATTTCCAGTATAAGTTTTTAAAAATTCATTAATTTTTAAAATTAATGATTCTACTTCACCATTTCTATCTAGTTGATCACGGAAAAAGTCTAGTACAACCAAAGTATCTAACTTGATTTTTCTAAAAATAATTGGAACATAACCTTCATCAACCTCAAAAACTAAATAATCTGCATTTATTTTTCCGGTTAAAGTACAATGTTTTAAAAGAGTTGATAAAATGCCAGTTTCCATATTATTTCCCTCAGTATTACTAATTATTTTCTTACCAGCTGTTTTAAAAACATGTCCAATTGCATTGTTTGTCATAGTTTTTCCATTTGTTGCAGTAACTGCAATTATGGGACAATTTATTTTTAAAGATTTTAGAATATTTGGATTAAGTTTATAAGCAATTTTTCCTAAAATATTTCCACCATTTTTTTTCATTATTTTTAATATAAAATGTGATATTTTTACAACAACAATAATTAAAAAGTTTTTCATAGAATTTTTCTCCTTTACATTTTTTATTATATCATAATAAAAATGTTGTAACAATATTTTTATTGTATTATAATATAATATATGAAAGGGTGACAAGTAAAGATGAAATATGTAAATTCAAATAAATTAGAAAAATTAAAAATAAATTCAGAAAATACATATTTGGTAATTGATTTTGATAAAACTATAACAACCGAAGAAAGCCGTGATTCATGGGACATGGCAAGAGAATTTCTTGGCAAAGAAATAAAAGAAGAAATGGAATTACTTTATAAAAAATATAGACCAATTGAAATAAATTATACAATCCCATTAGAAGAAAAAATGGAAGCAATGGAAAAATGGTATTTATCTTGCATGGATTTATATTATAAATATAATTTAACAAAAGACAACTTGAAACAATCATTGCAGACAGGAGAAATATTTTTTAGAGATGGAGTAAAAGAATTTTTAAGTTTTGCAAATGAAAAAAATATTCCTGTAATTATTTTATCTGCTGGTATTGCAAATGTCATTGAAGAATTTTTAAAAAAAGAAAATTGTCTTTTTAAAAATATTTATATAATAGGAAACTTTATTGAATTTGATAAAAATGGAAAAATAAAAAAATTTGATAATACAAAAATAATTCATACTTTAAATAAGTCACTTATTGGAAAGTTAGAAAAAAAACAATGCGAAAAAATAAAAGATAGACCTTATAAAATTTTAATAGGAGACATGATAGAAGATACAAATATGGTTGATAAATTAGAATGGGATACAACTATTAAAATAGCAATTTTAAATAAGGAGACAGAAAATCTAATTAAATTTTATGAACCTTTTTTTGATATTATACTAACTCGGAGAAAATGCAGGCTTTAGAGAAGTATTAGAAATTTTTAATTAAAATTTTTTAAATAAAAATATGAAGTGCCCCAAGAATTTCTCTTAAGGGCACTGTTCGATGGGGTTGCAATGGTGTGTTAGGCTACTTTAACAGATTTTACTTTTCCGCGTTCAAAGAACACGGTAATTTGTTCAGGAGTGGAATGGATATACACGCCAGTCCTGTTGCTGGGAACGTAATTGAATCTTTTGGCTGTTGAAAGATATAAGACCTTTCTTTTAGCCGTTAAGTTGTTAATAAATTTCAGATATTTTTCATATTCTTCTTTTCTTGCAAATGTCACAAAACTCATAAAAGTCCTCCTTTAATTAAATGTCTCCCCATCAAAGACTTTAGTATACTTATATTATACCATAAATTATCAAAAAAGTAAAATCTTATGTGAACAAAGAACTATAAATGCCTTTTTTTAATACAATTTCGATAACAAAGAAAACATTTTTTATGTATAAAATTAGAAAAATCGGCGGAATTATTTCCATCAAAAGAAGATTTATTAATCAAAAAAGCATGATTTTTATCAATATAAAGATAAAAGAAATCATTTGTTTCAAAAACTCTATATAGTCTATAATACTTAATTTCTGATTTTTCTTTTTCAGATTCACAAGTTAAAAAATTTGAGTAAAACTTAAATGTAAAAACTTGTTCTTTTTGAAATTTATCACTTTGAAATTCTTTTACAATTTCATTTGCAGGGTGCAAATAGCGCCAAACTATAAATCCTATTAGTACATAACCCAAAATAATAACACTAGGATAATTATGATATTGTACCTGTAAAACGGAGAAAGTCAAAATTAAACCTATTACGATGATATTATAAATTAAATAAGAAAGATGAAATTTTTTTCTATGAAATTCTAGAAAATTAGTATATATTTCACTAGAATATTTAGTTTTATTTTCAAATAGTATATTCAAAACATATCACCTCAATAAAATTATAACATAGCTTATAAAAAAACGGAATAAATTGAATATAAGAATTAATATAATTTTATTATTGGAAGTGATTTTATGGGTTTCTCAGATCGAGAATTATTAGCAAGAATAATACAATGTGAAGCAGGACGGAGAAGGGGATAATCGGAATGAAGGCAGTAGCAACTGTTACATTAAACCGAGTAAATGTTTCAGAAGGGGAGTATGCAAGAATTTCACAAGGTGGAAATATTAGAAATATTATTTTTCAACCGGGACAATTTGATTGTGCAACAGATACATTGCGAAATCAGTATAATCCTCAAAACATCTATAATATGAATCCAACCGAAATCCATTATTATATTGCAGATTGGGCTTTATCTGGAAATAAGTTAAATGAAATTGGAGAATGCTTATGGTACTTAAATCCATTTAAACCAAATTGTAGCAGTATATTTCCAAACAATGGCTCTCGGCACATTTCATACAAGACTTGGAAAACATTGTTTTTATCGTCCAACTTCTAAATATGCACAAACGTAAATATTATTATAGAAGGAGGAGAGAAAATGCCTAGTTTTGAAGAACCACAAAACAGAAGAGAAACAAGACAAGTAAATATCAATCAAGATTCACCTGAAATTTTAACCAATTCTATTTATACACCAGCATTTTTACGAGAATATATTGGGAGATTAATGAGAGTAGAATTTTTAATCGGTACCAATAATTTAGTAGATAGAATAGGGATTTTAGCAGATGTTGGAGCAAGTTATATTTTGCTTCGCTCTCTTGAAAATGATAGCTTAGTCTATTGCGATATTTATTCTATAAAATTTGTAACTATTTCGACAACAGGAATGTATAGGGGTTACTAAAATTTTGAGAAGGGCTTTAATTTTAAAGAAGTCCTTTTTATTAGAGTACATTTTGATTATTTCCAATGGATAATTAAGAATGAAAAATATTATTTTTTAGTAGTGAATGTTACAATTTAATTACAAATTAATTACGATTTTATTATAAATTTTGAATTTTTTGGAAAAGTTGTTGATAAATTTACATAAAAGATTGCGAAAAAAGGAAAATTATGCTATAATATTAGAGGTTTTATATAAAAATGAAATTACCATAAAATTATAAAAAGGAATTTGTATGAAAAAGAAGAGAGTATTTTATGTTCTAGAAAAGATTTTGAAATCTAATGAGAGCAATAATAATCAACGAACAGAGGCATCTATAACTGTTGATAGTTTATCAATGGATAGTGAAAATGCAAGAAATCGAAGGCAAAAATGGATAGATGAATTACAAATTACAAACATAACACCTTTTAACATTGATCAAGGTGATTTAAAAGGTAAATTTGATTTTTCTTTTTCTGTGAGAGGAAAGAAAATATCAATTCAACAATCAGATGATTTAAATCCTAATGAAAATGATATTAAAACATCTTCACAAGCTCAATCAAATTTACAACAAGAAGGCGAAAATGATGGAAACAATATGCAAGGACAACAAGAAACCGAACAAGATTCAAATAATCCAAGTAATGGAGAACTACAAAACAATGCTGTTAAACAACTATTTAGTGAATTAGATAAGGTAAGTGAAAGAATAGATAAAAGTCACGGCTTTGCATTAAGTTCACTAAAAATAGAAGATGGACAAGTACCAGATAGTATTATAAATATGCTAATAGATAAATTTTTAAATCAAAGGTTTTTACCAACAACTACTGATTTAAATAATAGAAGAAATAGTTTTGAGCCAGATTATGGAGATTTGAAATGGAATATTCCAGATTTGGTAAGGCATAAAGTTACAAAGGATTTAAACAAAATGCTGTATGATAAACATGGTTTTAATGATGAAGATGGAAACGGAGAAGATATACCATTTTCATTTTATTTTGATTTATCTGGAAGTATGGAACAATATTCGAGACTACTTTCACTTATAGCTATTAAGTTAATTAGAAAGGATGTAAAGGTATTATTTGGCTTTAATGAGAAAGTTTATTACCAAATAGATAGTGTGCCTAAAACTTTTACAGCAGAAGATTTTAATAGAATAATATCAGAAAATTTATCATATCAGCAGATAATAGATGATGCACGATATAGAAATATCAAGATAAAACAAGTAAATGAAAATATAAATACATATTTAAGAGAGAAAAAAGCAAAAAAGTTAACTGTATTTTCTGATTTTGACCCCAAAAGAGAAATTGAAGACTTGTCAAAAGATTGCGAAATATGGTGGTTTTGCTTTGAACAAAGAAATAAATATAGGTCTACATCTATGCAAAACTTTAAAGGACATTTTTATAATACTGCAAAGTTAGAAGACTTTATAAAGCATTTAAATCATGTGAGTAGTAGAGTATATGAGAAAAGGCAGAGAGCTATGAGAAGTGGAGGAATGGAACGTGAATAAACCAAAAGGAAATTTAAGAGATTTAATTATATTATGTAATAATAATATAAAAGGATTAACTAAAAGGGAAGAAATAAAAAAATATTTACCTATTGAATTTGAAAAAATTAGTATAGAAGAAGATAATAACAAATTAGTATTTAAACAAGATAATGTAATTATAAAAAATGTGTGGATTGATACTAATTGTTATTCGAATTTAGAAATACTTAAAGTTATAGCACGAATATATAATATAGAGTTTAAAAGTGAAGAAATTTTGGAATTAATAAAATTTAAAAATAAGATAACATTAATGTTATTATAAAGGAGAAGAGAATTAATGGATATATCATATCAAAGTATTAAAGAAAAGATGGAACAATATGGTTACTTTGCGGAAGATGAATTAATTTGGCAAACTTATATTAATTTACAAAATTTTGTTAATGATGGTCAAGTTGGACAGGATATTCATGCTATATGTTTAGAAGGACCTCCTGGAGCTGGTAAAACAGAATATGCAAAAATATATAGAAAAGTGTTAAAAGATTTTGTACAAGATGAAGTAGAATTAATAGATTATCAATGTGATTCAACAACAGGAAAATCAGATTTATACGAAGAAATAAGAGTTGCTGCAGCTATTGCAGGTAATCCAGATGAAGTTATAATTGCAGGTAAATTAGTAGAAGCAATCGATTCAGTTAATGCAGGAAAAAAAGTGATATTATTCCTTGATGAATATGACAAAGCTAGAGAAGAAACAGATGCATTTTTATTAAAATTTTTACAAGAAGGAAAAGTTAATACTACTCAAAGAGGTAATGTAGAAATAAAACCAGAAAATATGAAAAACATACAGGTTCTATTATGTAAAAACCAAATGAGAGAAGAATTATCTGGACCACTTGAAAGAAGAGTAAAAATATTAAGATTAAAAGAAATGAAACCAGAAGTATTCTTTAGAGTTGCTAGCAATCAATTACCTAATGCAGATAAAGATGTAATTAATGCTGTATCTATTTTATATGGTACTATCTATGATAATAAAGAAGATTTTGCAAGGATACCTTCTTGTTCAGAAGGATTATTAGCTATAAGAGATGCATGTACTCTATTAAAAGCAAATGCACCAGAAGAATTTGTATATAGTGCTATTATTTCAAATATGCTAAAAAACCCAGATGATATAGAAACTTTTAGAAGTTTACTAGGACAAGATAAAAGATTGTCTGCATTTTTTAAAGCATCTTGTGATTTAAGAAAAATTTCAGATATTTCTGAGGTGGAAATTGCTAGAAGGGAAATATTATCACAATTTTTCTCTGATGATATAAAAAGGGTTTCCAAAGATATTGAGAGAGCCAATAGACTACTAACAGAATCTGACCACGAAATAAGTTATCTAGAAAAAAGAATAGCTGAACAAAGTAGTACAATTAGTAATAAAGATAAAACAATAGAAAAGCAAAGAAGATATATTGAACAATTATTAGCCGAAAGGAAAACAGATAAATGCGGTATATCAATTCTTGGAAGAAAAGATAGTTTAGAAGCTATTTCAGATAAGTCTCAAGAAGAAGTAAGCAATGGTGATAATAAGAGAGTGAGAATGCCTTCATTTATACAAGTTGGAGAAGAACATAAATTTGTTCAACAAGATGAAATAGGAGGTCAAATATTATCTTTAGCAGGAAGTGAAGATGGCAGAATACATTTATTAGAAAGTATATTTGATCAAGAATATGATATGTTACAAAAATTTGGTTATGCTACAGTATTATCTTATAGTGAAGGAACAGAATTAGAAGAGATGCCAGATTGGAGTCAAAAACATATTAATTTAGGTATGAAATTAATGAATAAAAATCCAACAGCAAAACTTTATAGTGATGGAATTGTATTGTATGATAAAGATGGTGTAACAATTGGAGCAACAAGAGTATTTGAAGAATCAGATAGAATAGGAGAAACTGGAACTGAAAAAAAAGGTTCAAGAGTAAGATATAAATTTTTTACTAATAGATTAGTATTACCGATTTATGTACTAGATTCAGTTGTAGAATTTATGAAAGAATGTTATAAACAAAGAGATACAAATAATTATGGCGGTACATATATTGATTGTATTGTATCGGCAGACAAACGAAAAGAAGAAAAAGATGACCATGGAATATATTTCTATTGTACAACATTAAAAGATAATATTTATCATATTACGTACGAAAATTATAAAAATGATTTAGAAGATACTGGTATAGAGCTTCAAGAAAGAATAGCAACGAATGAATATGATGATTATATGAGAGCAGAATTATTAAGAATAGCTAACTCAAGAGAAAGACAAATGCTTCAAACGGGACAACTGAATCCTAAATCATCACAGTATATAAAACCATTAGCAGGTCAAGAAGAAAGATAAATAAGTAATGAAAAACCACCGCCCTTAATTTAAAGCGGTGGTTAGTTGTGCCTTGCAAAGCTGTTTATCCTTCGTGGGGTACAATGGTAGTATTTTCATCGCTGATGAGATAACTGCCAATGTTGTATGCTCCCATAAAATTGCCGAAGGTAAGCAATGCATTGTCGATTTCTTTTGCCCGTTCTTCATCCAGTGTGCCATCAGTACGAGCTTTTTCGAGTGCATCGAATCCAGGAAAACGACCAGTTTCATGGTCAAACCATCCACCATTGTTCTCAACATACTCCACTGCAGGACTGATTTTCTTCATAATGTCCTGAAATTGCAAGAAAAGGAATTTAATATTGAGTTTAAAGTTAAAATTTTCCTCCTCACCTTCAAAAGGTGTAATAGAGATAGGTTTCTGCTTTTCCAGAACTGTTTCGATTGCTTTCTCGATTTCTTTGCAACACTTTTCTCGTCCATCGTTGCTTTGGAATGTGATTGGTGTCAGGAGAATAGAACCATCCATACCGAAAGCAGGATCACTCCAAATCTTGCCACCATTCTTCATTACTGTTTGAATTGCAAACAGAAGAAGCCGTTCCCCACAACCAGGTGGAATTGTAATATCGGTGACGATAGCGCCATCAATAAATCCGACTCCGATATTAAGATGATGTTTACAGTAGTTGCTCATATGCAAATTCCTCCTTTTATTTTGGCAATGCCAATAATTACAATGTATATTATACCATTAAATTGAAATAATTGCAAATATTATGGTAACTAAAATAGCATTGTCCTAAATAAATTTATAAAATAAAATTATTTCCCACTTTATTTTTTAATAAAATTGTAGTAAAATGGAAACAATAAAAAAGAAAGATTGGAGAAATAAAATGTATGATGTAATAATTATAGGAGGAGGACCTGCGGGAATATCAGCAAGTTTATACACAATACGTGCAAACCTAAAGACCCTAGTTCTATATCAAGAAATATCAAACTTAATAAAAACCGACTCAATCGAAAACTATTATGGATTTGTAAATGGAATAGATGGAAAAACATTATACGAAAACGGAATAAAGCAAGCAAAAAACTTGGGAGTAGAATTAAAAGAAAAAGAAGTAATAAATATCAATCCAAAAGAAGGAAACTTTGAAATCGTAACAGCCCAAGGAGAAGTTTATTTAACAAAAAAAATAATTTTAGCCACCGGAAACAAAAAGAAAAAGCCAAACATAAAAGGAATACAAGAATTTGAAGGAAAAGGCGTAAGTTACTGTGCAGTATGTGATGGATTTTTCTATAAAAACAAAGAAATTGCCTTAATTGGAAATGGACAATATGCACTTTCTGAAGTAAATGAATTATTGAATTTAGTAAAAGACATAACAGTTTTAACAAATGGAGAAGAAGAGCCAAAATGGCGCTCAGACAATGTAAAAATAGAAACAAAAAAAATAGAAGAAATAGAGGGAGAAAAAAAAGTAGAAAGCATAAAATTTCAAGATGGGACAAGTCTAAAAATAGATGGAATCTTTATTGCACAAGGAGTGGCAGGAAGTGTAGATTTTGCCAAAAAATTAGGAATTTTATTAAAAAATGATGAAATAGTAGTTGACGAAAATATGCAAACAAATATAAAAGGAATTTATGCTTGTCGGAGATTGCACAGGAGGATTACTTCAAATATCAAAAGCAGTTTACGAAGGCGCAAAAGCAGGATTACAAGTAATAAAATCAAATAAATAAAGGAGGAAAAAATATGAGTGTTTTAAAAATCACAACTGAAAATTTTGAGGAAGAGGTATTAAAATCGGACAAAAAAGTTTTAATTGACTTTTATGCAGACTGGTGTGGACCATGTAAAATGATGTCACCAGTAATTGATGAAATTGCAGAAGAAAAAGCAGAACAAATAAAAGTAGGAAAAGTCAATGTAGATGAAAACCAAGACTTAGCAATGGAATATGCTGTAATGTCAATACCAACCATTATAATTATGAATAATGGAGAAGTTGAAAAAATTTTTGTTGGAGTAACAAGTAAAAATGAAATAATGGAAGCACTATAAAAAGTGCTTTCATTTCATCTTATTAGGCTTTCCATATCTTTTGGTAAGTCACTTTTAAAAATTAAAGGCTCATTTGTAATTGGATGAATACATTCAATTTTATAACTATGCAAAGATTGTCTATCTATTAAATCTGATTTTGTACCATACAAAGTATCTCCCAATAAAGGATGAGAAATTTCTTTCATATGAACTCTAATTTGATGAGTTCTTCCAGTTTGTAATTTACATTTTACTAAACTATAACTTTTAAACTCACTAATCACTTCATAATTTGTAATGCAAGATTTACTATTAAAATTGTTTAAATCAACGCATCTTTCAATAATACTTCCAGGTTTTCTACAAATGGGAAAAGAAATTGTGCCCTTTTTGTTTTCTAAAATACCAGTTACTAAGCAAAGATACTCTTTTTTAAAAGTATTTGAAATCATTTGTTTAATAAAACATTCTTGTATATATTCGCACTTAGCAAAAATAACTAAACCAGAAGTATCTAAGTCTAGTCTATTAACAGGTCTTATTTTTTTGTTTAAGTCAATTGAATCAAAATAAAATCTAATTCCATTTGACAAAGAATCAGTAAAATGCGCCCTAGAAGGATGGATTGGAATTTTAGAAGGCTTATCTACTACCAACATCCATTCATCTTCATAGATAATTTTTAAATCCATTTTTGTTGGAACAATATTAGAATTATTCTCTTTACTATCCAAATTTACTGTTATAATATCATTTTTTAATGGTTTATTTCTTGTATCACAACACGTACCATTTAAATAAATACTTTTTTCTCTAATCAGTTTATTTAATAGTCTTGTTGATATTTTTAATTTGCTCGTTAAAATACCATTTATGGTTTGATTTATATCACTTTCTTCAATTTTATATTTTAGCTCCATATAAAGTTATACTCCACTTACTATTTTTTGCTATTTTATCACAATTTTCAACTAATTGCTAGGACTTGCGATAAATTTGCAAATAGGATATAATATGGAAAGCAAATAAAGGTAGGAGAAAACAAATGCGAATAAGATATAAAAAATGGGCAAGACCAGAGTTAGAAGCATGTAAATTTTATATAAATGAACCAGAAAAACTAAAAGGAAAGTGGAGAGAAAATTTTAAAAATCCAAACCAGCCATTTTATTTAGAATTAGGTTGTGGAAAAGGACAATTTATGGCAAAACTTGCGATAGAAAACTTAGATGTAAATTATTTAGCAATTGATTTAGTTGATGCAATGCTTGGCCTAGCAAAAAGAAATATTGAACAAGCATACATAGATAATAATATAGAGCCAAATAACATATTAATAACTAGATTTGATATTGAAAGAATTTTGCTTATTTTGGATAAAGAAGACAAAGTAGATAGAATTTATATTAATTTTTGCAATCCATGGCCAAGAGGAAAACATAGAAAGAAAAGATTAACTCATTCAATTCAATTAGAAAAATATAAGCAATTTTTAGCAAAAAATGGAGAAATTTATTTTAAAACAGATGATGATGATTTATTTTTAGCAAGTCTTGGATATTTAGAAGAATCAGGATTTGAAATAATAAAAAAGACTTATGATTTGCATCAAGAGCCAATTTTTGAAAGAAATATAGAAACAGAACATGAGCAAATGTTTTCAAAACAAGGAATAAAAATAAAAGCATTAATTGCCAAGTTAAAGTAGAAATAATACAAATAAAATAATGCAAAATTAATTAAAAAATACTTGTACTTTTTAATTTTAGACTATATAATGTAGATAAATATTTTGAAAAGGAGAAGAAAAATGTCTTTTATTGATGAAATAAAACAAAGAGCCAAAAATGAAATTAAGACAATTGTTCTTCCAGAAGCAGAAGATATTAGAACTTTACAAGCAACAGAACAAGTCTTAAAAGAACAATATGCTAATATTATATTATTAGGAAACAAAGAAAAAATAGAAGAAAAAGCAAGAAATAACAATATAGATATTAGCAATGCAAAAATTGTTGATCCATCTAATTCAGAAAAGTATTATGAATATGTAAATACATTGTATGAATTAAGAAAAGAAAAAGGAATGACAATTGAAAAAGCAAAAGAATTAGTCAAAGACCCTGTTTATTATGGTATGCTTATGGTAAAAGATGAAAATGAAGAAGCAGATGGACTTGTTTCTGGCGCAATACATTCTACATCTGATACATTAAGACCAGCACTTCAAATTTTAAAAACATCGCCTAACACTAAATTAGTTTCTGCCTTTTTCATTATGGTTGTACCAAATTGTGAATTAGGAGAAAATGGAACATTTTTATTTGCAGATAGTGGATTAAACGAAAATCCAGATAGTGAAAAATTATCTGAAATTGCAATTTCTTCTAGCAAAAGTTTTAAACAATTAATAGGAAAAGAACCTAAAGTTGCAATGCTTTCTTATTCTACTTATGGAAGTGCAAAATCAGAATTAACACAAAAAGTAATTGATGCAACAAAATTAGTTAAAGAAAAAGAACCTAATCTTTTAGTAGATGGGGAATTACAATTAGATGCTGCAATTATTCCAGAAGTAGCAAAAATGAAAGCACCAGAAAGCCCTCTAAAAGGTGAAGCAAATGTATTAGTATTTCCAGATTTAAATGCAGGAAATATTGGTTATAAATTAGTTCAAAGACTAGCAAAAGCAGAAGCATATGGACCACTTTGTCAAGGAATTAGTAAACCAGTAAATGACTTATCAAGAGGTTGTAGTCATAAAGATATAGAAGGAGTTATTGCTATTACTGCTGTTCAAGCACAGCAAAAATAAAATAAATTTTTTTAGGAGGAAAATTTCATGAAAATTTTAGTTTTAAACTCAGGAAGTTCATCATTAAAATATCAAGTAATTGATATGGATACAGAAGAAGTATTAGCAAAAGGTTATTTTGAAAGAATTGGTCAACCAAATTCATTTTTAACCCATACAGTACGTGGAGAAAAACATAAATTCGAGCATCTTGCTAGAAATCACGAAGAAGCAATAAGTTTTGTTTTAAACAGATTAACAAATGATCACTATGGAGTTATCAAAAATTTAGATGAACTAGGAGGAATTGGACATAGGATTGTTCATGGAGGAGAAAAATTCACAAATTCTGTAATAATAACAGATGAAGTAGTTCAAGAAATAACAAAATGTGCAGATTTGGCTCCACTACATAATCCAGCATGTGTATTAGGAATTGAAGCATGCAAAAAAATTGTACCAAACATGAAAATGGTAGCAGTATTTGATACAGCTTTTCACCAAACTATATCAAAAGAAAAATATATTTATGCAATTCCATATAAATATTACAAAGAATATGGAGTTAGAAAATATGGATTCCATGGTACTTCTCATCAATATGTTTCAAATAGAGTAGCAGAAATAATGGGAAAAGATATTAAAGATTTAAAAATAGTAAATTGTCATTTAGGTCAAGGATGTAGTATTTGTGCAATTAAAGATGGAAAATCAGTAGAAACAAGTATGGGATTAACACCACTTGGAGGAATTCCTATGGGAAGCAGAAGTGGAGATTTAGACCCATCAGTTATGACATACTTAATGCAAAAAGAAAATTTATCTGCAGATGATATGAACTTTATTTTAAATAAAGAATCTGGTATTTATGGAATATCTAATATTTCAGTTGATATGAGAGATATAGAAGCAGATGCAGCAGCAGGTGGTATACATGCTCAATTAGCATTAGATGTATTTCACTATTTAACAGCATGCTATATTGCAAAATGTGTTGTTGCAATGGGTGGAATAGATGTTTTAACATTTACAGCAGGCGTAGGAGAAAATGGAATGGACTCAAGAAAGGCAATCTGTGATCAATTAGAATTTTTAGGTGTAAAAGTAGATGAACAAAAAAATCAAGTAAGAGGAAAAGAAGCAGAAATATCAAGCTCAGATTCAAAAGTAAAAGTTTATGTAGTTCCTACAAATGAAGAGCTAATGATAGCAAAAGAAACTTTAAAATTAGTACAATAAAAATTGTCATCTGAGACGTTAAAAGCCTTTAAACGAAAGGCTTTTATTAAAAACGAAAAGAAGGGAATGAAGATTATGAAAATTTTAGTATTAAATTGTGGTAGTTCATCTTTGAAATATCAATTAATTAATATGGAAACAGAAGAAGTATTGGCATCAGGAAAATATGAAAGAATAGGAGAAAAAGAGGCATTTATTACACATAAAGTAAATGGACAAAAAATTAAAATTGATAATCCTGCTTATAATCATACAGAAGCAATTGAATTTGCTTTAAAACAACTAATTAATCCAGAATATAAAGTAATTGATAGTTTAGACGAAATCAATGCAATTCGGACATCGTTTAGTTCATGGTGGAGAAAAAATAGCAGAATCTGTTGTAATAGATGAAAATGTAATAGAAGTACTAAAAGAATATACAGATTTAGCACCATTACACAATCCAGCATGTATTTTAGGAATAGAAGCATGCAAAAATGTTATGCCAAATAAACCAATGGTTGGTGTATTTGACACAGCTTTTCATCAAACAATACCAAAAGAAAGATATATTTATCCAATTCCATATGAATATTATAAAAAATATAGTATAAGAAAATATGGATTCCATGGTACATCTCATATGTTTGTGTCACAAAGATTAGCAGAAATTGAAAATAAACCAATTGAAGAACTAAAAATTGTAACTTGTCATTTAGGTCAAGGTTCTAGTATATGTGCAATAAAAGGCGGAAAATCAGTTGATACAAGTATGGGATTAACACCTCTTGGTGGAATTCCTATGGTAACAAGAAGTGGAGACTTAGACCCATCTATTTTACTATATTTAATGAGAAAAGAGAAATTATCAGCAGAAGAAATGGAAAATATTTTAAATAAACAATCAGGAATACAAGCAATTTCTGGATTAGCACCAGACTTTAGAGAAATTGAAACTGCATCAAATCAAGGAGACGAAAAAGCAAAAATTGCAATTGAGAATTTTGAATATGCCGTTGCAAGTTATATTGCAAAATACGCAGTTGCAATGAATGGTGTGGATTATATCGTATTTACTGGTGGAGTAGGAGAAAATCAAGTCAATATAAGAAAAGGAATCTGTGAGCAATTAGAATTTATGGGAATTAAAATTGACTTAGATGCAAATCAAATAAGAGGCGAAGAAAAGTTGATTTCTGAACCAACATCAAAAGTTAAAGTTTTTGTTATTCCAACTAACGAAGAATTGATGATTGCAAAGGAAACAGAAAGATTGGTAAAATAGAAAAAATAAAAAATAGAAAAAAAATTAAAAATTTTTCTATTTTTTATTGACATTTTATAGAACTTATGATTAAATATTGACTAGCAAATAATTTAAGATTAATTTTTACATATTAGTCTTAGTAAATTAAATATTTAACCAAAAGGAGGTGAAAGAAATGGTAGAAGAAACAGCAACTATTAATACAATACTAACCGAGTTAAGAGAATTTAGAGCAGAAAACAACGAAAAGTGGGAGCAAAATGAAAAGCGCTGGGAAGAAAATGACAAAAGATGGGAGCAGAATGAAAAGCGCTGGGAAGAAAATGACAAAAGATGGGAGCAAAATGAAAAGCGTTGGGAGCAAAATGAGAAACGTTGGGAGCAAAATGAGAAACGTTGGGCAGAAAATGACAAAAGATGGGAGCAAAATGAAAAACGTTGGAAAGAAAATGAAGAAAAATTGGAGGCAATTAATGAAAGAGTGACAAATATAGAAAATAACAGTGGACCAGACAAAGAAGAATTTTTAAGAATTTTCGATTCAATGGAAGAAGCAATTATGAAAGAATTTGCAGAACTAAACGAAAAAGTAGACATCAAATTTAGTAAAGCAGATGCAATGTTTGCAGATCTTGGATTAGATATTAAAGAATTGCAACATACCTCAAGAAGACAAGGTAGCAAAATAAAATTTAATGATGTTAGAATCGGAAAATTAGAAGACTGGAAAGACGAATTAGACATCGGAGGATATGTTCCAACATAACAAAAATATTAAACAAAAACATCAAAAAGTATTGCAAAAAATAATAAACATGATATAATAAATAGCAAATAAATTAAAAACTATAACAAGGACAATATAAATAATAAAATATCTTTCAGAGAGCCAAAGGTAGGTGTGAATTTGGTAAGTAAAAATTATTTATTATCACCTTAGTTTGTTGTTAAACTGAAATTGCAAAAAATTAAGTTTAATCGTAATCCTGCGTTAAAGGAAAATAAGAGAGTGGATTGTATTTTATATATACATTTGCTAAAATAGGTGGTACCGCGGAAATAAAGCTATTTCGTCCTAACAAAATTAGGAGGAATAGCTTTTTATTTTTTAATTAATAGGGGGAATTAAAAATGTACAAAAAAGTAGAATTAAAAGATGGATTTGTAGGAGTGGAAAAAGAAGTTGCAAAAATCTGGAAAGAAAAAGACATCATCAAGAAAAACTTCAATATGAACAAAGGTAAAAGATACTTTACCTTTTATGATGGACCACCTACAGCAAATGGAAAGCCTCATGTTGGGCACATTGAAACAAGAGTAATGAAAGATATAATTCCAAGATACAAAGTAATGAAAGGATATCAAGTAATTCGTAAAGCAGGATGGGATACACATGGACTTCCTGTAGAATTAGAAATTGAAAAAAAATTAGGAATTTCAGGAAAAGAGCAAATTGAAGAATACGGTGTAGAAAAATTTGTTAAAGAATGTAAAAATAGTGTATTCACATATGTTTCTATGTGGGAAGACATGACAAATAAAGTAGGATTTTGGGTTGACATGGAAAATCCATATGTTACTTATCACAACGACTATATAGAATCAGTATGGTGGGCTTTAAAACAAATGTGGGAAAAAGGACTTTTATATGAAGGTCATAAAGTTATGCCATATTGTCCAAGATGTGGAACAGCACTTTCTTCCCATGAAGTAGCACAAGGTTACAAAGATGTAAAAGACTTAACATGTATTGCAAAATTCAAAATAGTTGGAGAGGATAAATACATTTTAGCTTGGACAACAACACCATGGACATTACCATCTAACTTAGCATTATGCTTAAATAAATCTTATGAATATGCAGAAGTAAAAGCAAACATTAGAACAGATGACGAACCACTTTACGAAACATATATTTTAGCAAAAGACTTAATAGAAAACGTATTAAAAGAAACACCATACGAAATTTTAAAAACATATAAAGGAGAAGAACTATTAGGTACAAAATACGAACAACTAATGCCATTTGCTAAAGTAACAGGAAAAGCATTTGAAGTTATCCATGGAGACTATGTAAATTTAGAAGATGGTACAGGAATTGTACACATTGCGCCAGCATATGGAGAAGACGATAGTCTAGTATCAAAACAAAATGGAATTACATTTATCAATTTAGTAGACAAATCAGGAAAATTTGTAAAAGAAGTAGAACCATGGGCAGGAAAATTTGTTAGAGATTGCAGTGAAGACATTTGCGAATGGCTAAAGAAAGAAAACAAATTATTTAGTAAAGAAAGACATATACACTCTTATCCACATTGTTGGAGATGTGATACACCACTTTTATATTATCCAAAAGAAAGTTGGTTTGTTGCTATGAGCACCTTAAGAGACGAATTAGTAGCAAACAACAATAAAGTAAATTGGTATCCAGATACAATCCGTACAGGAAGATTTGGAAAATTCCTAGAAAACGTAATAGATTGGGGAATTTCAAGAGACCGTTATTGGGGAACTCCACTTCCAATTTGGACTTGTGAAGACGAGAATTGTCACCATCAAGAATGTATAGGCTCAATTCAAGAATTAAAAGAAAAAGGAATTGATGTACCAGAGGATATAGAACTTCATAAACCATATATTGATGATGTATACTTAAAATGTCCAAAATGTGGCAAAAAAATGAAAAGAGCAAAAGAAGTAATAGACTGTTGGTTTGATTCTGGCTCTATGCCTTTTGCACAATGGCACTATCCATTTGAAAATAAAGAAATGTTTGATAAAAACTTCCCAGCACAATTTATTTCAGAAGCAGTAGACCAAACAAGAGGATGGTTCTATACATTAACAGCAGTTGGAACCGCTTTATTTGGAAGAAGTCCATTTGAAAACTGCATTGTATTAGGTCATGTTTTAGATGAAAAAGGACAAAAAATGTCTAAATCTAAAGGAAATGGTGTAGACCCAATGACTCTTTTAGATACAGTAGGAGCAGACGCTACAAGATGGCATTTTTACACATGTGGTGCTCCATGGCTTCCAACAAGACTAGGATTAAAAAGTGTACAAGAAACCCGGAAGAGGATTTTTAAGCACACTATGGAATGTATATTCTTTCTATGTTTTGTATGCTGAAATAGATCAATTTAATCCATTAAAATATAAAGATTTTAAACCAACAAATATAATGGATAAATGGATAATCTCTAAATTAAATACTCTAGTAAAAGAAGTAGACGAAAAATTAGAAAGTTATAACATTACACTAGCAGCACAAAAAATTGAAGACTTTACTGATGAACTATCAAATTGGTATGTTCGTAGAAATAGAGAAAGATTTTGGGCACAAGAATTAAACGACGAAAAAATAGGAGCTTATTGTACATTATATCAAGTATTAACTACATTAGTTAAAATTTCAGCACCATTTATACCATTTATGACAGAAGAAATTTATCAAAACTTAGTAGTAGGATTAGATGATAAAGCACCAGAAAGTGTACATTTGTGCTTATGGCCAGAAGTAGACGAAAAAACAATTGATAAAGATTTAGAAGCAGAAATGGATTTAGCATATAAAATTGTAAAACTTGGTAGAAGTGCAAGAAACCTAAGCAATATCAAAAACAGACAACCACTTTCAAAAATGCTAGTTTCAATAAATGACTTACCAGAATATTATGCTGACATAGTAAAAGAAGAATTAAACATAAAAGAAATGAAATTTGGAGCTGAAATGTCAGACTATGTTAATTTTGAAATTAAACCAAATCTTCCTGTACTTGGAAAAGAATATGGAAAATTAATTCCAAAAATCAAACAAGAAATTGAAAAAAGAAATCAAATGGATTTAGCCAATAAAGTTAAAAATGGTGGTACAGAATATATAGAAATTGATGATATACAAATTGGACTAAATTCAGAAAACCTATTAGTTATGATGCAAGGAAAAGAAGGATTTAGTTTTAGTGGAGAAGGAGAAATTGGGGTTGTATTAGACACACACATTACACCAGAATTAAAAGAAGAAGGATATGTAAGAGAAATCTTATCTAAAGTTCAAAACATGAGAAAAGATAAAGACTTTGAAGTATTAGATAATATATACATTTATGTATCTGGAAATAAAATGCTAGAAGAAATCATCAAGAAAAATGAAACTTTAATAAAACATGATACATTAACTGTTGAAATAATTTATGAAAAAGACAGAAACACTTATACAGAAACCAACATTAATGGAGAAATGTTAAAACTTGATGTAGAAGTTGTAAAATAAAATTAATACATGCAAAAGGATGTGAATTAATGGAACTTGATTTTATAAACAAAATGCAAGAAATAGCCAAAAAAACAGTAGAAAACATAAGTGAAGAAATTAGCAAAAACAATTCTAATCTAAGTCAAACAGAAGTAGAATTAGCACAAAAATTAGATGCAATAGAAGAATTTAGCATAGACAGAATAGAAGAAAACAAAGTTGTGTTAGAAAACAGAAAAGATGGAAGTAAAATTGATTTAGACATAGAAAAATTACCAAATACAATAAAAGAAGGAGATATCATAAAAAAAATCAATGGTAAATATGTTTTAGATACTGCTAAAACATTAAGCGAAAGTGAACGCATAAAAAACAAAATGGATGATTTATGGAATTAAAATAATTTATGTGGGGGTAAATTATGGCGAGGAGAAACAGAAGAAGTAGAAAGAAAAGTAAAAAAATAAATGCAAAAGTAGTATCAGGAATTATTGCAGTTATAATAATTATTATTCTTGCAATTGTTGGTACAAATGTAGAAGTTTTAAATAAAGTTAGTAATTTATTTGGATTAGACATCGAATTTAATCAAACAGAACAACAAGAAGAAATAAAAAATGAGCCATTTGCTGGTACTACTAATTTAGAAGTATATTTCATAGATGTAGGGCAAGCAGATAGTATCTTAATTTTAAATGACACTCAAGCAATGCTAATTGATGCAGGAAACAATGAGGATGGAGAAAATGTAGTTAATTTCATCAAAGAAAAAGGAATTGAAACATTAAATTACGTTATACGGAACACATCCTCATGAAGACCATATTGGTGGACTTGATGACGTGATAAAAAATTTTAATATAGAAAATATCTATATGCCAAAAATACAAACAACTACAAAAACTTTTGAAGATGTATTAGATGCAATTGCAAATAAAAACTTAAAAGTGACAGCTCCAAAAAAGGGTGACACATTTAAATTAGGAGAAGCACGGTTGTGAAGTAATGACAGATTCCATTTTAGATGAAGATAATCTTAATTTATCTTCAATTGTTATAAAATTGCAGTTTGGAAATACAAGTTTCTTATTTATGGGAGACAGTGAAACATTAAATGAAAAAACAATAGATTGGCCTAAAGTAGATGTATTAAAAGTCGGACATCATGGCTCTAGCACAAGCACTTCAGTAAGATTTTTAGAACAAGTGCAACCTAAATATGCAGTTATTATGGCAGGAAAAGATAATAATTATGGGTTACCAAAAGAAAATATTGTGTCGAGAATAGAAAATAGAAATGCAAAAATTTATAGAACAGACATAAATGGCACAATACAAATGAATTCAGATGGAAATAATATTGAAATAAAAACAGAAAAATAAAAAAGTGTAGATTTTATAGTAGATATATGTCGAAAAAAGGGGATAAAAAATGATATTATATTTAGTAGAACTTGCAGTTGCAATTATTGCAATTATTGTATCTTTAATTGTACTAAGAAAAAAAGAAACTAAAAAATTTATAACAGCATTTATTATTATTTTAGCACTATTAGTAGTTAGTGAAGGAGTTACATTCGCTCTTGAAAAGCCAGTTATAGAAATAAAAAAAGAAAATACTACAGTAGAAGCAAAAGTAGACAATCACCTAAAAATTGCAAAAACTACGTATCATTTTCAAGATATAACAGGTGAAGTAGAAATAGAAGGAAAAGTAGACTATAATCAAATTGGTAGTTATGAAATATCTTATAAAATACCAACTCTTTTCGGAGTGTATAAAGAAACAGAAGTAATAAATGTAGTAGACACAACACCTCCAGAAATCAACTTAGAAGGAGGAGAAGAGTATAATCAATCTTATTCAAAAGAATATCAAGAGCCAGGATATTCTGCAATTGATGTATATGATGAAAATTTAACAGAAAAAGTACAAGTAGAAAAAAATCAAATAAGTGATACAGAAATGGAATTAAAATATACAGTATCAGATAACTCAGGAAATACGGCTACAAAAACAAGAAAAGTCCATATTGTAGATGATATAGCACCTAACATAACTTTAAATGGAAGCGAAACAATGACATTAATAATAGGAAATAAATACGAAGAAAAAGGTGCAAAAGCAGTTGATGAAAAAGATGGAGATTTAACTGACAAAATACAAAAAGAAGGCTCAGTTGATACTTCAAAAGAAGGAAATTATGAAATTACTTATAAAGTTTCTGATTCAAAAGGAAATGAAGCAACTAAAAAAAGAAAAATAATTGTGTTAAAAGAAGAAATAAAAGCAAGAACAGGAACAGATGGACAACCAGGAGTAATTTATTTAACATTTGATGATGGACCAAGTTCAAGTATTACGCCTAAAATATTAGATATTCTAAAACAAAAAAATGTTAAAGCAACATTCTTTATATTAAATTACAATGCACAAGGAGAAGCATTAGTTAAAAGAGAAATAGCAGAAGGTCATACTGTAGGAATCCATGGATTTTCTCATGATTATAATACAATTTATCAATCAGTTGATACATATATGAGTAATATTACAAAATTACAAGAAAAAATTAAAGCCTCTACAGGTTATAATGCAACTATTACAAGATTTCCAGGAGGAAGTTCAAACACAGTAAGTAGATATAACCCAGGTATAATGACAATTTTGTGTAAAGAAGTTGTAAATCGTGGATACAGATATTTCGATTGGAATGTATCATCAGGAGATGCAGGTGATGTTAGCACATCACAAGGAGTATATAATAATGTAACAAAAGGATTAAGCAAGTCAAGGTCTAATGTTGTGTTAATGCATGATTTTAGTGGAAATACAAAAACTTTAAATGCATTATCATCTATTATAGATTATGGAATACAAAATGGATATACATTTAGTAATATAACAACTAATACGCCAATGGTAACACATAAACCAAATAATTAATGTTAAAAAATTGTCAAGAAGGACAGGATGCTTTTTGACAATTTTTTGTTATTTCCCTTAAATCTCTTGACAGTTTACGATAATCAAGATAAAATATAATAGTAAGGAAAAAATATATCAATGCAAAATTAATATATATTTTATTCGAACATTGAAAATTAAATAAGAAAGAGGTGTATGATTATGAACATTGTAATCATTATCGCCGCTGTCTTAATCTCGCTAGCAATAGGTATCCCAATTGGAATGGTATATCGTAAAAAAGTTGCAGAATCTAAAATTCAAGGAGCAGAAAAAGAAGCAAAAAGATTAGTAGAACAAGCAAAAATAGAAGCAGAAAACCTAAAAAAAGAAGAAATTTTTAAGGCTAAAGAAGAAATTATGGCTAGCCGTAAAGAATTAGATCAAGAGATTAAAGAAAGAAGAGGCGAAGTACAAAAACAAGAATCAAGATTAATTCAAAAAGAAGAAAATCTAGAAAAACGTGAGGAAGGTTTTGAGAAAAAAGAAAAAGACCTAGAAAGGGAAATGCAAGACATTGAAAGACAAAGACAAGAAGTAGAAGAATTACATAGCAAAGAAATGGAACAACTTCAAAAAATTGCATCTTTAACCAAGGAAGAAGCAAAAGCAAAATTACTTGCAGAAATGGACAAATCATTAACTGCTGAAAAGGCAGCTTTAATCCGTGAAAAAGAGCAAAAAATGAAGGAAGAAGCAACAAAAAATGCAAAAGAAATTTTAAGCTATGCTGTACAAAAATGTGCTGCAGATCATTCACAAGAAACTACAGTATCTATAGTAGCACTTCCAAATGATGATATGAAAGGAAGAATTATAGGTAGAGAAGGAAGAAACATTAAAGCATTAGAAACCTTAACAGGAATTGACTTAATTATTGATGATACACCGGAAGCAGTAGTATTATCAGGTTTTGATCCATTAAGAAGAGAAGTTGCCAAAATTGCTCTTGAAAAATTAATAGATGATGGAAGAATTCATCCAGCAAAAATTGAAGAAATGGTAGAAAAGGCAAAGGAAGAAGTAGAAACTACCATAAAAGAAGAAGGAGAAAGAGCAGTATTAGAAACAGGTGTAATTGGACTTCATCCAGACCTTGTTAAATTAATTGGAAAATTAAAATATAGAACAAGTTATGGACAAAATGTTTTAAACCATTCAATTGAAGTTTCAAACCTAGCAAGAATTATGGCAGAAGAATTAGGCTTAGATCCAAAATTGGCAAGAAGAGCTGGACTTTTACATGATATTGGTAAAGCATTAGACCACGATATGGAAGGAACACATGTTGAAATAGGTGTAGAAGTTCTTAAAAAATACAAAGAAAATCCACTTGTTATAAATGCAGTTGAAGCACATCATGGAGATGTAGAACCAAAATCATTAGAAGCAGTTTTAGTACAAGCAGCAGATGCTATTTCTGCATCTAGACCAGGTGCAAGAAGAGAAACAGTTGAGGCTTACATCAAAAGACTCCAAAACCTTGAAGAAATTGCAGATTCTTTTGAAGGAGTTGAAAAATCATTTGCTATTCAAGCAGGTAGAGAAATTAGAATTGTTGTAAAACCAGAAAGAATATCAGATGATAAAATGACAATTCTTGCAAGAGATGTTGCAAAGAAAATTGAAAGTGAAATGGATTATCCAGGACAAATTAAAGTAAATGTCATAAGGGAAACCAGAGTAATTGATTATGCAAAATAATAAAAAAGTTGTGAGTAAAATCACAACTTTTTTTGTATAAATTTTTTTTCGAAAAGTGATTGACAAAAAAGTACAATTGTAATACCATATAAACATAAATAACTATTTTAAGAGATAGTAGAACATTGAAAGGGGAACAAAAGATATGGAAAAAGTAAAAGAAAAATTAGAGGTTAACAAGAAATTTGAAAAGACGCATAGTCAATTAGTAGAATGTAAAAATTTAGTAAGGAAAACTGAAACAAGTGGAATAACACTAATTGCGTTGGTAATAACTATCATAGTTTTGCTAATACTTGCAGCAGTAAGTATTGCAACATTAACAGGAGATAATGGTATTTTGACAAAGGCAAATACTGCAAAAACAACAAATGATAGCGCACAAGCAGAAGAAGAAATGAAATTATTATTAGCAGATTGGCAATTAGAAAAAAGGTCAAATAGTAGTGCGGATTTAGGAGATTTTCTAAATAAAAAACTAGAAAATGGAGAACTAGATAATGTAACTGACAATAAAGATGGAAGTTATACAATTGAAAAAAATGGATATGATGCAACAATAAGTGACGAAGATGGATTAGTGCAATTGTTAAACCCGGGAGACACAGCAAATCTAACACAAAAAAATAATTATGTTGATGGAAATGAAGATAAAGCAACAATACCAGAAGGATTTACTGTATCAAAAGAAGATAATACAATTGATACAGGATTAGTAGTAACAGCACCAGATGGAAGTGAATTTGTATGGGTGCCAGTACCAAAAGCAATATATTCACAATCACCTAATGAGCCACCAGCAGATACAACAGAAAAAGCAATGGCAGTAAAACAAGAAGATGGAACTTACAGAGGATTATTGTATGATTTTAAAGGTACAGGTGCAGATTCTTATTCGGAAATAATGACTGGTTGTACAGCTACAGATTTTAATGGGAATAGAGAGCCAGCATATTTGAGTGGTACAGATTTTGATGATAATTCAACAAATAATCCAGGATATTTTAATGAAACTAGTTTAAAGAATGAATATAAAGAAATGATAGAAAGTGTAGAAGAATATGGAGGATTTTATGTAGGAAGATACGAGACAAGTCTTACAGAAGATAAAAGCAATGTAGCATCAAAAGGGGGAGAAACTCCAATGAGTTCGGCAACTGATAGTGGAAATAGGTGGTATGGAATGTATAATAAACAAAAAAAATATGCAAGTAGTATAAAGGTAAATGAAAAAGAAGTAGTAGGTTCAAGTATGATATGGGGAAGTCAGTATGACGCAATGTTAAATTGTATATTAACAGGTACAGACAAAAGTAAAGTAACAGCAGCAAGTACATCACATTCAAAAACCACAACAGGTTCTACTTCAAATGATGTAATGAATAAAATATATGACTTAGGAAACAATCTTTGCGAATGGACTTTAGAGGGCAGCTGGAGTGTTAATCGAGTTTCACGTGGCAGCGACTCTGACAACAACAATTCACCTAGCAATCGTGGCGTCTACTTTCCGTATGGCCCTTACGGCGGCCATGGTTCTCGCCTCACTTTATATATAAAGTAGTTTAGAGCAGAATTCGAATGCAAGGCGTAAGTCTAGCATACGAATTCTTTTTTATATTAAAAATAAAACCTTGATAAAAATTAAAAACTATAGTATGATAAGAAAAAAAGGAGGAATATGTTAGCCTTTTAAAAAGGACTAACATAAGTAAGGAAAAATATGAAAATTTTAGCCATCGGAGATTTAGTTGGAAACATCCGGAATTAAAGAATTAAGATTACAATTAGGAAAAATAAAACAACAAGAGCAAATTGACTTTGTTATAGTAAATGCAGAAAACGTAGCAGAAGGAATGGGGATAACACAAGCAAACTTTAACGACATTTTATCTTTAGAAATTGATGCAATCACAATGGGAAATCATACTTGGGGCAAAAAGGATATATTTAAATTTATTGACCATCCAAAGTTATTAAGACCTGCAAACTTAGCAAAAGGAATAGTTGGAAAAGGATTCAACATATATACCTGTCAAAACAAAAAAATAGCAGTTATTAATTTAATAGGAAGAGTAGACATGAATGTACTATCAGAAAATCCGTTTATTATTGCAAAAGAGTTAGTACAAAAATTACAAAAAGAAGCAGATATCATTTTAATAGATTTTCATGCAGAAGCAACAGCAGAAAAAATAGCAATGGGATATTTTTTAGATGGAGAAATAACAGTTTTATTTGGTACACATACTCATGTACAAACAGCAGATGAAACAATTTTACCAAAAGGAACAGGCTATATAACAGATATTGGAATGACAGGGCCAAAACATTCTGTTATTGGAATGGATATAGAAGCATCTATAAAAAGATTTGAAACAACACTTCCAGAAAAATATAAAATGGCAGTTGGAGAAGCAATGTTAAATGGAGCAATATTTGAAATAGATGATACTAATAATAAGGTAAAAAGTATAAAAAGAATAAATTTATAGAAAAATTAAGACTTACTGTCGAAATAAAATAAAAATTGCGATGAAATTTCCTAAAAATTTCCAAAAAACTCTTTACAAATATTTCCATATAATGTAAAATATAAATCATGAAAGTTGCAACAAAAAAATAAAAATTATAGGAGGCAAAAGAAAATGGAAATTTTAAAAATTTCATCAAAATCAAACCCTAATTCAGTAGCAGGAGCAATTGCTGGATTAGTAAAAGAATCAAACAAAGCAGAAATGCAAGCAATTGGAGCAGGAGCACTAAATCAGGCAGTAAAAGCAGTGGCAATAGCAAGAGGATTTGTTGCACCAGCTGGAGTAGATTTAGTTTGCATACCTGCATTTGCAGAAGTAGAAGTAGAGGGGGAAGACAGAACAGGTATTAAATTAATTGTAGAATCCAGAACATAAAAAAAGAAAAAAATTTGGGCGGGCTGTAATTATTACAGCCTGTTTTGTATGTATGACGGGCATGTCATAAATCTAGGGTGAAAGTCCCAAGAGGCGTATTTGTCGCGAACTCGATAGCA
>CANQHU010000020.1 GCA_947623945.1 uncultured Clostridia bacterium
TTTCTGCCAAAGGCTATGTTTCATACAGTGTTGTGCCTTGAGCGGAGCGAAAGGAATGAATTATAAATATGAAAACAATATATTTAGACAATAATGCAACTACTAAAACAGATGAGGAAGTTGTAAAAGCAATGATGCCATATTTATTAGAAAACTATGGTAATCCATCTTCTATTTACAAAATAGGAAGAGAAAATAGAAAAGCAGTTGAAGATGCAAGAGAAAAAGTAGCAAAAGTTTTAAACTGCGAACCAAGTGAAATTTATTTTACAGCAGGAGGAAGTGAAAGTGACAACACTGCAATAAAAGGAATAGCACATAGTTATAAATATAAAGGAAACCATATTATAACATCATGCATTGAGCATCCAGCAGTATTAGAAACTTGCAAACAACTAGAAAAAGAAGGGTTTGAAGTAAGTTATATTGGTGTAGACGAAAATGGAATTGTAAAATTAGATGAATTAGAAAAAGCAATAAAAGAAACAACAATACTAATTACTGTAATGTTTGCAAATAATGAAATTGGAACAATAGAGCCAATTAAAGAAATAGGAGAAATTGCTAAAAAACATAATGTATATTTCCATACAGATGCAGTTCAAGCAGTTGGAAGTGTAAAAATTGATGTAAAAGAATTAAACATCGACAGTTTATCATTATCAGCTCACAAATTTTATGGGCCAAAAGGAATTGGTGCATTATATGTAAGAAAAGGAGTTAGATTTGATAAATTTATAAACGGAGGACATCAAGAAAGAAATAAAAGAGCAGGAACAGAAAATGTACCAGGAATTGTAGGTTTAGGAAAAGCAATAGAACTTGCATACGAAAACTTAGAAGAACACAATAAAAAAATAAAAGAATTAAGAGATTACTATGTAGCACAAATAGAAGAAAAAATACCATATATCAAAGTAAATGGAGATAGAGTAAAAAGATTGCCAGGAAATAGCAATATTTCATTTAGATTTATTGAAGGTGAAGGATTACTTTTAAACTTAGACTTAAAAGGAATTTGTGCATCAAGTGGTAGTGCTTGCACATCAGGTTCTTTAGACCCATCACATGTATTACTTGCAATTGGCTTACCACATGAAATAGCACATGGTTCTCTTAGAATTTCAATAGGAAAAGACAATACAAAAGAAGAAATTGACTATGTAATTGAAAGTTTAGTAGAAATAGTTGGAAGACTAAGAGAAATGTCACCATTATGGGAAGAATTTATGGAAGGAGAAAATAAATAATGGAATATTCAGAAAAAGTAGTAGATCATTATACAAATCCAAGAAATGTTGGAAAAATAGAGGATGCATCTGGAGTAGGAGAAGTTGGAAATCCAGTTTGCGGAGATATTATGAAAATGTTTATTAAAGTTGAAAACAACATTATAACAGATGTTAAATTTAAAACATTTGGATGTGGAGCAGCAATTGCAACAAGTAGTATTTCAACTGAAATGATTAAAGGAAAGACATTAGAAGAAGCATTAGAACTAAAAAATACAGATGTTGTAGAATCTTTAGGAGGTTTACCACCTGTTAAATTACATTGTTCTGTTTTAGCAGAAGAAGCAATTCACGAAGCAATTGCAGATTATTATCGTAAAGAAGGAAAAATGACAGAAGAAGAAATAAAAGAAAAATGCAAATTAAAGGAACATCATTGCGAAAGTTGTGGTAATTAAATGAAAAAAAGAATTCTATTAGGAATGAGTGGCCGGAGTAGATAGCAGTGTATCTGCTATTTTACTTAAAGAACAAGGATATGAAGTAATTGGAATAACAATGAAATTATGGGAAGGAGAATTAGAGGGAAGCTGTTGCAGTCTTTCCTCTAGTTTAGATGCAAAAAGAGTATGTGACTATTTAGAAATACCACATTACACATTAAACTTTAAAGAAGAATTTAATAAATATGTAATAAAAGATTTTATTGAATGTTACAAAAACTGCAAAACACCTAATCCTTGTATTGAATGTAATAAATATCTAAAGTTTGGTAGCATGTATAAAAAAGCGCAAGAACTTCGGATGTGATTTTATTGCAACAGGCCATTATGCCAAAATAGAATATGATGAAAAATATAAGCAAAATGTATTGAAAAAATCAGATGCAATTGGAAAAGACCAAAGTTATGTATTATATAATCTTCCAAAAGATTTATTAGACAAAGTAAAATTTCCATTAGGGAATTTTAAAAGTAAAGACGAAATAAGAGCTATCGCAAAAGAGCATAATTTGCCAGTTGCAAATAAGCCAGATAGTGAAGACATATGTTTTATACCAGATGGAAATTACAAAAAATTTCTAGAAAAAAATTCTGACCTAAAAGCTACCAAAGGAAACATTGTAACTCAAGATGGCCAAATATTAGGAGTACATACAGGACTATACAAATATACAATAGGCCAAAGAAAGGGCTTAGGAATTTCTTATTCAAATCCTTTATATGTAATTGGATTTAATCCAGATAAAAATGAGTTAATTGTAGGAGAAGAAGAGGAATTATATAAAAAAGAATTTATGGTATCAAATTGCAATTTTTTAGTATGTGATAAAATAGAAACACCTTTAAATGTTCAAGTAAAAACTAGATATTCTGCTAAATGTTATAATGCTAAAATTATTCAAAAAGAAGATAAAGTAAAAGTTATATTTGATGAACCACAAAAATCAATTACACCAGGACAATCAGCAGTATTTTATGATGGAGATATTGTAATTGGTGGAGGAAAAATAAATGGATAATCAGTTTTTAAGAACAGAAGTATTAATAGGAGAAGAAGGAATTAAAAAATTAAATCAATCTAAAGTAATAGTATTTGGAGTTGGAGGAGTAGGTTCATATACTGTAGAGGCTTTAGCAAGGGCAGGAATAGGTAATATTGTTATAGTGGATTTTGATAAATACGATATTACTAATATTAATCGACAAATTGGTGCATTACATTCAACAATAGGAAAATATAAAGTTGATGTAATGAAAGAAAGAATTTTAGATATAAATCCTAATGCAAAAGTAGAAGCATATAAATTTGATAGATTTGAAGATGATGAAACTAATTTAATAGATTCAAGTATTACTTATGTTGTAGATGCAATTGATACAATGACTAATAAAATTAAGGTAATTGAGAAAGCAAAAAAACAAAATGTAAAAATAATTTCTGCAACAGGAGCTGGAAATAGATTAGATTCAACTAAATTTAAAGTTGCAGATATTTATCAAACTTCAGTGTGCCCAGTTTGCAAAATATTACGAAAAGAATTGAAAAAAAGAAATATACAGGATTTAAAAGTAGTATATTCAACAGAAGAACCAATAAAAATTAAAGATGATACAGAAAAAATATTGGGAAGTATATCTTTTGTACCATCTGTTGCAGGTTTAATTATTGCAGGAGAAGTAATTAAAGATATTATTAAATAAGAAAAGCGGAAATTAAAATTTTATAATAATTTCCGTTTTTTTATTTTAAGAATTGCCACCAGCAACGTATTTTTGTTTTGTAGAATCGATTTTTGTTTGTTCTACATTTTCTGTCTTATACCAACCTTTTTCAGCCATTAAATTATACAATTTATTTTGAATATCTAAAGTTTCATTTAAAGCCTCTTTAAAAGTTTTATGAACATCTGCTGTTGTTGATTCTATTGTGCCATGAAGATATAAATCACAAACACCTTTAACAATTAATAACTCTTTTTCCATTAAATCTTTATCTTCCATTTTGATTTCCCTCCTATAATAAATTTAAAAATTTGTTAAATAATTCTGTATGTTTTTGTTCTAACTCTCCTAAATAAGTAGAGAGATTAACATCTTTTAATTGAGAGCTAGCTGTTTTACTACATGTTTTCATGATATTTTCATGTCCTAAAGCGTCCTCAATATACAAAAGTTCTTTATTTGTCATATTAAATCACCACCTAAAAGAAGTATTTCCAAAATTTATAAATCTATACACTTACTTTAAGTAACATTTTTTATATTTTTTTATATGATATAAAAAGGAGAGTGAATTTATGCAAAATCAAAGAATGATGATAATTGCAAGAAAATATTTAACTAGATTTGATGAAATATTAAATCAGATGGCAGATGAAATGTTGTCACAAGAAGTTACAAATAGTATTACAATTGACTTTATTAGGTGTATGATACCACATCATAGGGCAGCAATATATATGAGTGAAAACTTGTTAAATTATACACGATATGAGCCATTGCAAAAAATTGCAAGAGGTATTATTGAGATGCAAACAAAGGGAATTGAACAAATGGAAGAGATTGCACGAACAACATATGGCTTCAAAAATACTCCAAGAGATGTAAATAATTATATTCAAAATTATTTATCTATTACTCAAAATATGATAGAGAAAATGAAAAATAGTCCTAGGTGCATAAATATTAATTTAGACTTTGTAAATGAGATGATACCTCATCATGAGGGCGCAATTAAAATGTGTAATAATCTGTTGCAATATTATATTGATCCAAGGCTAAAAAATGTTGCAGATACAATTATTAGAGAACAAAGTGAAGGGGTAAGAAAGTTAAAGGAAGTACAGAAAAATTTGTGTGGAAAATATTAGAAAATTGAAAATAGCTATGTAAAAGCATAAGCTATTTTTTTTGAAAAAAATTATAAAAATTTATAAAAAGTATTGACATTGTGTCAGAACTAGTATATTATGATACTGACAAAGTGTCAGAGAAAGGAGAAATAAAAATGAATCGTTTTGAAGAAAGTAAAGAAGTTTTTAACAAATTATTTGGAGAATTGCCAGATGCAAATACAGAAATAGATCATGAACTTATGGAAATTTTAAGAAGGTTTATATTTGGAGATGTATTTCATAGTAGTGATGAAATAGATATGAAGGAAAGAGAATTAATTACAGTAACAATTTTAGCAGTATTACAAACCTTACCACAATTATCAAGTCATATAAATGCAGCATTAAATGTAGGAGTAACTCCAATAGAAATAAGAGAAACTATTTATCAGTTAGCACCTTTTATAGGTTTTCCAAGAACATTAAATGCAGTAGGTACAATGAACGAAGTTTTTAAATCAAGAGAAATTAAATTACCATTAGAAAGCATGGGAACAGTAACAGATGAAACAAGATATGAAAAAGGATTTGAAATTCAAAACCCAATATATGGAGATGAAATAAAAGAAAAATATCCAGATGTTCCAGAAATACCAAAATATTTAACAGAATTTGGCTTTGGAGATTTTTATACAAGAAAAGGATTAGATATAAAAACAAGAGAATTGCTTGTATTAGTTGGATTAACAACAATAAGATCAGATACTCAAATAAAAGCCCATGTGTTAGGAAATATTAAAGTCGGAAATTCAAAAGAAAAATTACTAGCAGCTATGCTACAATGTTTGCCTTATATAGGCTTTCCAAATACAATGAATACAATTAATATTATAAAGAGTATTTAAGAAAGAAAGGAGATAAAAGTGGAAGTTAAATCAGCAGATGAAAGAAAAGATGAAATTATAAATGCTTGTGAAGAATTATATCAAACAAAAAGTTTTAAAGAAATAACGCTAAAAGATATAAGTGAAAAAACTACATTTTCAAGACCTTCTATATATAACTATTTTCAAACAAAAGAAGAAATATTTTTAGCTCTTTTAAAAAGAGAATATGAAAGATTACTAAAAGATTTAGAAGATATATATGTTAAAAATGACAAATTAGAAAAACAAGAATTTGCAAAACAAATTGCTTTAAGTATTGAAAAAAGGGAACAGTTATTAAAACTACTTTCAATGAACTTATATGATATGGAAGAAAATAGTCGTATGGAGCAATTAGTGGATTTTAAGAAAAGTTACGGAGAAACATTAAGATTCGTTAAAAAACTTTTAGATAAATTCTTTAAGAACATGAGTGAGGAAGAAAAAGAAAAATTTATCTTTTCATTTTTCCCATTAATGTACGGAATATATCCATATACTTGTGCTACTGAAAAACAAAAAGAAGCTATGAAAAATGCAGAAGTTCCATTCAAGTTCTTTTCAATATATGAAATGGTTTATGAAAGTATAATAAAATTATTATAAAAAACCTATGAATTAGGAAAAAATATTTAAGAAAGAGGTAATTTATTATGAGTAAAGTATTAGTAACTTATTTTTCAGCAAGTGGTGTAACAAGAAGTGTTGCACAAAATATTGCAGATAGTATAGGAGCAGATTTATTTGAAATTAGAGCAAAGAGTCCTTATACAGAACAAGATTTAGATTGGACTAATAAACAAAGTAGGTCAAGTATAGAAATGAATGATAAATCATCAAGACCAGAAATTGAAGAAACAGTAAGTAAATTGGATGAATATGAAACAATTTTAATAGGATTTCCAGTATGGTGGTATACAGCTCCTACTATTATCAATACTTTTATTGAAAGTTTAGATTTATCAGGTAAAACTCTAATCCCTTTTTGCACATCAGGTGGAACTGGAATAAGTGGATGTGAAAGAGATTTGAGAAATGAATATCCTGGGTATAATTGGAAAGAAGGAAGAAGATTTACAGGTAATGAATCAAAAGAATCTATTAAAAATTGGATTGGAGGTCTAAATGAAAACTAAAAAGATAGTAGTTTTAATTATTGCAATAGTAGTTATTGCAGGAGGTGCAAGTATTTGGTTAATTAGTTCTAATAATAATTCTAATGAACAAAAAAAAATAGCAATTGTTTATTTCTCTGCAACAGGAACGACTAAAAAAGTTGCAGGATATATAAAAGAGCTAACCGCTGGAGATTTAATTGAAATAGTACCAAAGGACAAATATACAGATAGCGATTTAAACTACAACAATAGCAATAGCAGAACTACGCAAGAACAAAATGATTCTTCAGCAAGACCAGAAATTTCAAATAATATTGATACAGACTCTTATGATGTAATATTTTTGGGTTATCCAATTTGGTGGGGAGATGCACCAAGAATAATTTTAACATTTTTAGATGAATCTAATTTAAGTGGAAAAACAGTTATTCCATTCTGCACATCAGGAAGCTCTGGAATAAGTACAAGTGTTAATTATTTTAAAAACAATTATAAAAATGTTAATTGGTTAGATGGAAAGAGACTTGAGCCATCACAAAGTGAAGTAAAAGCATGGGTTAATGGCTTAAATTATTAAAAGGTTGAAAAATAATTACAATTTTCCAACCGGATTTATGAATTAGAAAGGAATCGTGGTAGAAATGAATAAAGAAGAATTTGATAAAGCAAATGTATTTGGGAAAGGAAATTCAAATGTAAATTTCGCTGAGTATTTTACAGGAGAATCTTTTTTAAATCCATTAACAGAAAAGAATAAATGTCCAGTATTTTTAGCAAATGTAACATTTGAGCCTAGATGTAGAAATAATTGGCATATACACCATAGCCTATCTGGTGGAGGACAAATATTAATTTGCACTTGCCGGAGAAGGATGGTATCAAGAAGAAGGAAAAGAGGCAGTAAGCCTTAAACCTGGAATGGTTATAACAATTCCTGCAAATGTAAAACATTGGCATGGAGCAAAAAAAGATTCATGGTTTAGTCATATAGCAGTAGAAGTACCAGGAGAAAATACTTCTAATGAATGGTGTGAACCTGTTACAGATGAACAATATGATAAATTATAATTTGAATATAGTGAAAGGAAAGAATTTTATGGAAAAAATTGATGTATTTGCACATGTTTTATTACCTAATTATTATAGCAAAATGTTAAATATAAATAGTGAAATTCCAAAAAAGTTTCCATTTGTTAATAATAAATGTTTACAAGATATGAATGAAAGAAGAAATAATTGGAATGGAGAAACAAAACAAATAATATCTTATGCTAATGTAAATCCAGAAGATTATTGTAATAGCGAAGAATCTGCAAAATTATGTAGAGAGGCAAATGAGGAATTAGTAGATTGTATTAAAAATAATCAAGATATGTTTGGCTATGGAGTAGGAATGATTCCATTAAATAATATAGAAGAAGCATTAAAGATTATGAACGAAATAAAGGAAAATGAATATTTAGTAGGAATACAATTATTCACAAGACATTTAGGAAAATCTGTTGCAGATAATGAGTTTAGAAGTATTTTTGAAAAAGCATCAGAATTAGATATGCCAATATGGATACATCCTGTTTTTGATGAAAGAAAACCAGATAATAACATAGTATTTAGTTGGGAATATGAATTATCACAAGCAATGATGCAAATAGTTCAGGCAAATATTTTTAAAGATTTTCCTAATATAAAAATAATTATACATCATGCAGGAGCAATGATACCATTTTTTGCAGGTAGAGTAGATAATATATTACCAAAAGAACAAGCAGAAGATTTTAAAAAATTCTATGTAGATACAGCTATACTTGGAAATACTTTAGGCTTAGAACTTGCATTGTCTTATTTCGGAGAGGATAAGGTTTTATATGGTACAGATGCACCACTTGGAATTATGCCTGCAGGAGCAACAAAAGAAATAGAAGATGCAATAAATGAACTTCCAGTAGATGAAGATGTAAAGGAAAAAATTTATAATAAAAATATAATGAATTTAATAAACAAGGAGGGTTAAAGTTGCTCTATAAAAACTTTAAAGATTTAAAATTATCAAGTTTAGGTTTTGGAACAATGCGTTTGTCCAAGAAAGGAGTTATCCTATAATGAATAAAAAAGTAAGAAATGGAGTTATTATGGGAGTTTTAATTATTATATTATTAATTGTAGTAAGTGTTGTTGTAGTAAATTTATTAGGAAAGAATAATAAAGATAATTTACAAGGATACGCTAATTCAAAAGTAAATGACACAATGATTGTAACAAATAATGAAAATAAATCAGAAAATAATAATTCAGTAATGGATACTAATAATAGCAATACAGATGCATCCACAGTATATATGACAAAGAATATATCACCAGAGGGACTAATGAAAGTATATCAGCAATTAGGATTTGAACCAACTGGCAATGTAGCAGAAGAACATGGATTTACAGCTATAGCAGATGTAGATATTATGGATGAAGAAGGTAGTATGACAATACCTACAGTAAATGGAAAACATTTATCAGTTGATACAGTAGGTTCTCATTTTGCAAATTATGATTCGTTTATTGTATTATCTCATTTTAAAGGACACGCAATGGCAGGATTTGGTGGTGCAATTAAAAATATTTCAATAGGAATTGCATCTAGTGAAGGAAAGGCTTGGATTCATTCAGGTGGAACAAGTAAAACTAACATTTGGGGAGGTAAGCAAGATGATTTCCTAGAATCTATGGGGGAAGCAGGCGGGGCTGTTGTAAATTCACTTGATGGAAAAATTGTATATGTAAATGTATTAAATCGTTTATCAGTAGATTGCGATTGTGATGGAAATCCAGCTGAGCCAGATATTCATGATATTGGAATACTAGCATCAACAGATCCAGTAGCAATAGATAAAGCATCAATCGATTTAGTATTTGATGCTGAAGGTAGCGAATCATTTAAGCAAAGAGTTAATTCAAGAAATGGATTACACACACTTGATTATGCAGAACAAATTGGACTAGGAAATCAAAAGTATAGGTTGGTAAGTATAGATGATCCAAATAATTAAAAATCAATTAGTATATTTTTGGTATTATTTTGAGATACAATTTAAACAAATATTTATATACTGGATTATTGGTATTGTTATAGGCTCTGTAATTTCAGTATTTTTAAAAGATAAAATACATAACTTATTTATGAAAATGAAAGACAAAAATTTTGGAATTATAGGTATTTTTATTGCTAGTTTATTAGGAACGCTATCACCGCTTTGTATGTATGGAACAATACCAATAGCAGCATCTTTTTCAAAAGGTGGAATGAAAGATGATTGGCTTGCTGCATTTATGATGAGTTCAATATTATTAAATCCACAATTATTGATATATAGCGCAGCATTGGGAAATACTGCATTACTAATAAGATTAAATGTATGTATTTTAGGTGGCTTTTTTGCAGGTTTGTTAGTAAGGATTTTTTATAATAAAAAAGAAAAGTCATTCTTTAATTTTGATAAATTTGAAGGAAAATCACATAACCATGATACAGATCCAAATATGTTTATGAGATTATTAAAAAATATAGGAAGAAATATAAAAGCTACAGGATTATACTTTTTACTTGGAATTGTAATTACAGTATTATTTCAAATGTATATACCACAAGAAGGATTTGCAAATTTATTTAGCAACAAAGGATTTGGAGTATTAATGGCAGCAACAATAGGCGTTCCTGTTTATGTGTGTGGAGGAGGAACAATACCACTTCTGCAAGAATGGCTACACTCTGGAATGAGTATGGGAGCAGGGACAGCATTTATGATTACTGGACCTGGAACAAAAGTAACTAATTTAGGAGCATTAAAAATTGTATTAGGAATTAAGAACTTTATAATTTACCTATCTTATGTTATAGTTTTTGCTTGTATTTCAGGTTTGTTGATAGATTTTATTGGACTAACAGTATAAAGATTAAATTATTTAAAAACTGCAAAAAATGTGTAAAAATTTAAGAAAACACTGTAAAAAATGTGTAAAATATAATTACAAGTAGAGCAATAAAACAAAAAAGAGGTTTCACTTATTTTAAACTTTTCTCATATTATACAAAAAATATGAGAGGAGTTTATTTTTATGGATTATGAATTATTAACAAATGGAAATGTTAAAATAGGACAAAAAGCGCCAGATTTTGAAGCTAATACTACTTTGGGTAGAATAAAATTACAAGATTATGAAGGCAAATGGCTTGTTTTGTTTTCGCATCCTGGAGATTTTACCCCCGTATGTACAACAGAAATGATTGCTTTTACTAATGCACATACATATTTTAAAAAATTAAATACGGAATTATTAGGGTTAAGTGTAGATAGCAATTCTTCACATGAAGTGTAGTAAAAGTTACCAACAAATTTAGGACAAGCAATCACCTGTGATTTAATAAGATTTTGAGAATTATGCTACAATTCAAAATTAACAATATGTAAAAAATTGACAATTTTGTTGTAATTTAGATATTTATAAAGTATAATGTATCTATCCTTTTCATAAAGGAAATCTTTAATGAAAGGGGTGATGCTATATGACCAATGCAGAACTAATCTTGAAGTTAGTTGAAATGCTTGTTGAATCTGAAAAGAAACAACAAACAATGAATGCTAATGAAAAGAATGGTCAGAGCAAAGATTAGTACATAACTAATCATAAAGGGGTAGTAACTTCCATTTGCTACTCCTTTATTTTTTTACAAAACAAAAGAGATGCCTTCTTCCATTGCATCTCTTTCTAACTATATGACTTCTGCAGAACTTTAGTCACTTTTTAAGCTACCTATATTGTACTACGAAAAAATAGAATTGTCAAATAATAATCAAAAATTTTTTAAATCACAAATTTAGTATATTTTCAATATATTAAAGTCATAATTATGCTTTTAAAAATATTGAAATACTTTTTATTTTATGGTATAAAATATTTAGGAAAATTCTATAAAATAACAAAAGCAAATATTGGAGGAATACGAATGTTAATGGATAATATGTTAGCTTATGCAGAAGTTGATGAGATATTAAAATTATTAGAAACAGAATATAGAGAGCGAGTACCAGAAAAAGTAAGAAACTTTTTTAAAGAAGAAAGAATGCCCAATTATAATCCTAAAATAGAAGTTGGTAAACCATTAACTAATCAAAATTTAAAAAGAGAAACAATGGTACTATTAGCAATATTGAATATAAATTATTGGTGCGATAGTGAAGAAGAAAAACAAAGTTTCATAAATGAACTAGCTGAAAACGAAAAAGAAAAGGAAGAACTTGAAAAAAGATATAGTCCAGATAATTTATTCCAAAACAAGAAGAATGATAATAAAGAAAGAATAGAAAAAGAGAATGAAGAAAATTTATCACTTGTTGAATATAAAAAACAAAATATATTTAAAAGAATTTTAGAAAGAATTACAGGTTTTTTCAAAAGAAAATAGAGGTAGAATATGGAAAATTATAGAAAAGAAATGGACAAAAAGATATTAGAGCAATTAAAAGATAAAATTCAAATTTATCTAAAAAGTAAAGGTTTAAAAACAGCAGACTTTATAAGAGAAAATATGGATAAAGTAGCAGGTTTGTATGTAGAAAATTCAATAGAAAACGGAAAATCAGCAAGAATGGAAAGTCGAGGAGAGAAAGCTAATAGACCTAGTGAAATAATGATTGATAAAGGCTTTGCTATATTAGATGAGAATGATAATCCAATAGGTATTGATAATAGTGTAAAAAAACTAATAATGACACAACTAACACACGAATTATTGCATTCTGGATCAAGATTTAAAGATAATGAAAATGATGAAAAAGAACATACTGGAATTATGGGAAAAACAGACCAAAATAGAGGATTAAATGAAGGTATGACTCAAATGTTTACAGAAAAAATTTGGGGATATACAGTTAGTCCTAATGCTGATAGTAAATATAAAGATTATAAAAAAATAGCAAAGATTTTAGATGCTACATTTGGAGAAAATGTAAGTTTAGATGCTTATTTTAACCATTCTACTGCTTTACAAGAAACGTGTAACGGATTATCACAAGACAATAAATTTTATAGTGATATAAATAAATATCTAACTTCTACATATTATATGAATCCAAGTAAGGCATTAAAAAAAGGAAATAGAGATACATATTATAGTAGCATAATGAAACCTATTAGAGAAAAAATGGTAAATTTATTATATGAAAAAGTATGTACTCAAATAATTATTCCAAAGTTAAAAACATTACCAAAAGAAGAACAAGAAACTTATTTATATGATATACTAAATTCAGTAAAAGATGAGCCTAATGTTTTAAAGACATTATCTAATGCAATAGTAAAATATGCAAATATGAGTGATAAAAAACTTCAAGAGGCAATAAATGGAATAGATAAGGATTTAAAACGAACAGAGCAAGAAAAACAGTTTGTATTAGATGTATATAATGAAAAAAATTGTAGTGAATTAGTTATTATTTCAGATGATGGGAAAACTATAAAATCTTCTGATGACCCAAGTTTTGTTATTGAAAATGAAAGTTTAAAAGAAAAAATATTATCACAAATTTATTTCCAAGAAAAAGGAATCTCAAAAGATGATTTTGGAAACAATGTTAAGAATATATGTGAGAATTTACAACAAGATAATGATTTGAGTTTTGATAAAAAAGAACAGACAGCATTAGATAGAAAAAAAGTATTTTCTGCAATGAAAGTTACAGCAAGAGAAAATGGATATATGATTTTAAATTCGCTAGAAGAATGCGAAAGTGGAAATAATATTCCGTTAAATGCAGTAGAATTAAGAAAAGGAGAAAATATCAAATTTCAAGATTTGAAAAGCATTTATCAAAAATTCCAGGTTGACTATAAAGATGATTGGACACAATTATATGTTAAAGATAGAAAAACAGGAAAAGAAATTACAGATCCACGAGTTGTGAGTATGGCAAAATTTGCATCAATTTGGTCTGTGGCTGCAGGTTCGAAATGGATGTCTGGTGAAGAAATACCAGGAATAACTTATGCGTTTAATGAGTCAAGTGAAAGAATATATAATAAACTTGGAGAACTAGTTGGTAAAGGGATAGCAGAAAATGGAACGATAGATACACAAGCTATATATGATGAAATATCTAAAGACGGATATAAACATTCAGAAGAAATGATAAGAACTCTTTTAATAAATCAAGGAAATATGAGTATAGTGTATGACTTTTTTAAAATGCAAAATGATGAAGCAAAAATGGAAACTCGATTAGCAAAATCGTCAAATGAATTTATATTTGGACTTACAGGAGAGCGCATAGCGAAAAGCGAAGTTGAAACTATTATGCAATCTATACCTGATTTTGATACAAAAGATACAAGAGAACAAGCAAAAGCACAAACAGACTGGAAAGTGGTAACATTGCCGAATGGAATAACAATACAAGTACCAAATAAGCAAAAAGAAGGAGAACAGTTAATAAGCATTGGAGAAGTAAAAAAAGGAATACTAGATAGTAAAATTGCAACAAGAGAAGGACAAACACAGCAGGCAGACATACAAAAAAGACAAAAGGCAAAAGCACTATGGAATAGAAGTAAACAAGAGGGATTATCACAAGAAGAACAGAGATTATTGGAAGAAAACGAAAGGCAAGTACATCAAGCAAAAATAGATTATCAAAATATGCAAAATAATAAACGAAAAAAAGGTAATGGAATTGAAATTTAATTTGCTATTATAGCCATTGCTGACTATTTTGATAATTCTTTGTATAAATTTATCTCTCGGAGAGCAAAAAAGGTTTTAGGATATTTATATCCTAAACAGCAAAAAGGGTGTCAAAACACCACGCTGGCGAATATTGGGCATTAAAAAGTGCCACACTATTCGTCTTCTTTTTTTATACCCTTTTTTCTTTATTTGTACCCATTTTAATTAAAGTAAAAAAATCTGTGTTATTTTATTAATAATTTAAGAATAAAATAGTTATTTTTCTAATTAAATTTTAATAAAATTTACGAAGGTGAGTAAATGTGAATAAAAATAACATAGATAAAAAAGGGCAAACTTTTTGTATATTTAATAATGATAAAAAAGATATAAATATGCAAATAGAAAAAAGTTTTATTGCATATCTAAAAGATTTGGTTAAAGATAATAAGAAAATTGGGCGTTAACGAAATCGAAGATTTCGACGCCTACATGTGCAAAATTGCTTCGCAATTATTGCACGTATCAAGGTAAATTAACCTTTTTGTATACGGAAAAATCTTAAATCTGGTCAAGATAAAAGCTGATTTTTCCTATACAATAAAAAAGATTGCTGATTTAAATAAATAACGTTATAATTATTCTAGCAGGTGATTGCTAGAATATAGGAGGTGCAAATGGATTTTAGCAATCAAATTGTAAGTAATAGAATATTTAAAGTAGGAATATATATACGTTTATCTCGTGAAGATGGAGACAAATTAGAAAGTGATAGCATTTCTAATCAAAGAGATATTCTGCAAAGATATATAAAAGAAAATCAACTTGTTTTAATAGATGAATACAAAGATGACGGAATATCTGGCACAACATTTGATAGACCTAATTTTAATAGAATGATAGATGATATTGAAAATAAAAGAATCAATATGGTAATTACAAAAGATTTGTCAAGACTTGGAAGAGACTATATAAAAACAGGTTATTACATAGAAAACTATTTTCCAGAAAAAAGTGTTAGATATGTTTCCATATTAGACGGAATAGACACATTTTTAGAAAGTGACAATAATGACATAACACCTTTTAAAGCTATTATAAATGATATGTATGCAAAAGATATTTCTAAAAAGATAAAAGGAGTATTAAGAGAAAAAGAATTAAAAGGAGAATATTTAGGAAGTATTGCTCCATATGGATATAAAAAAAGTACTACTCAAAAAAATAGATTAGAAATCGATAAAAATGTATCTTATATTGTAGAAAAAATATTTGAACTATATTTACAAGGAAATGGACTGCAGAAAATATCAAATATTTTAGATAAAGAAGGAATTTATCCTCCAAGTAAATACTTAAATTTAAAACATCAAAGGACAACTTGGAATCCTAAATCTATAAGAGCAATGCTTGTAAATGAAGTGTATATTGGAAATACTGTACAAAATAAATGTGTTTCAGTTTCATATAAAGTAAAAAAGCGAAAACCTAAAAATGAAAGTGAATATATAAGAGTAGAAAATACACATGAAGCAATTATTTCAAAAGATAGTTTTATTAAAGCACAAGAAATTTTGAAAAGTAAAAAAAGTTTATCGACTCCTAAACATAATGAGTTATTAAAAGGATTGATATTCTGTCATAATTGTGGTAGACAACTTAGAATTTGTTATCGAGGTAAAACAAAAAAGATTGGCTATATAGATTGCAGTTTAGCAAGAAATAAGGATAGAAAATGTAAAACTTGTAATTATAATTATAATAAATTTGAGAATAAAGTGCTTGATAATATAAGAGATATAGTTAATACTTTCTGTGATAAAAATGCTTTAAAATTGATATATGAAAAAAATAAAGATAGCTATAATCAGCTTATAAAAAAAGAAGAACAAAAATTATTAACTATAAAAAACAAAATACAAGATATATCCAAAAAACTAGATAAAATCTATATGGATAATTTAAATGGAATTATAACAGAAAATGACTATTTTAGATATTCAAGAGATTTTATAGAACAGCGAGAAAAACTTGAAAATAACTGCAAAGACATACAAGATAAAATAAAAATATTACAAAATAAAATTCAAATAAATCAAGATAAAGAAAAAACTAATCAAGTCATTGAAGAATTTTTAAAATTTAAAAATCCAAGTAAAAAAGTATTATTTGAATTAATAGATAAAATAGAATTAGATGAGTTTAAAAACATATACATATACTTTAATTTTTCAGAATTAAACATTGTGAAAGAAGGGTTAAGTAATATGAATTTCACCCAAAGTGTATAGTTAAAATTATATTGGTAACATTAGCAACGCTTCACATTTAGCATGGGTATACGATATTTATTGTAAAACAGGAATAAAAGTATCTTTCCCAATCATTGCAGACAGAAATGGAGAAATAGCCAGAAAATATGGAATGATTTCAAGTGACATTAGTAATACAGAAACAGTTAGAAATGTATTCATAGTTGATGATAAAGGAATTATTAGAACCATTTTAATTTATCCACTAAACATTGGAAGATTTATACCAGAGATAATTAGAATAGTTCAAGCACTTCAAATGGCAGAATGTAGCAAGCGGTTCTACTGCTGCAAACTGGATGCCAAATCAACCAGTAATTATTCCATCACCACAAACATTTGAGGCTTTACAAGCTAGAAAGGAAGAAATTGAAAAGAATAAAAACGGAATCAGCTGGTATTTGAGTTTTAAAGAGCCACCAGAAAATTGTACTCTTAGCACAAGCAAAAAGTTGCAATAAGTAGGTAAATAAAAGGTAGATAATTAGTTGAAATTATCGACCTTTTATTATATAATTATGAAAAAATAAAAACATAATATAAGATTATAAGTGAGGTTTAATTATGATAGAAAATGTAGAAGTACTATGTCATAGTAGTATTAAATTTAGTAAAGAAGAAATAATATATTTTGATCCATTTAAAATAAAAGAAAATTATAAAGATGCAAACATAATATTTATTACACATTCTCATTATGACCATTTTTCAGAAGAAGATATAAATAAGGTAAGAAACGACAATACATTAATTTTTATAACAAACGACCTATATGAAAAAACACTCGATTTAGGATTTAAAAAAGAAAATATAATTATTGTAGAGCCAAATAAAGAATATAAAATAGAAAATATAGAGATAAAAACAATACCAGCATACAATATAAACAAAAAATTTCACTCAAAGCAAAACAATTGGGTAGGATATATAATAAAAATAGATAGTATTACATATTACATAGCAGGTGATACAGATATTACAGAAGAAAATAAAAAGGTAAAATGTGATGTTGCTTTTGTTCCAATAGGTGGAACTTATACAATGAATTTTAAAGAAGCATCTGACTTAATAAATATTATTAAACCTAAAATTGCAGTACCAATTCATTATGGAAGTATTGTTGGTTCAAAGCAAGATGCAATTGAATTTACTAAACTGTTAAATAAAGAAATTGAGACAGGAGTGGTATTATGAACGAAAAAAAGAATGAAATCGTTTTATTTGAAAATCAAGGGGTAAAATTAGAAGTAAACTTAAAAGATGAAACTGTATGGCTTACACAAGAACAAATGTCAAAATTGTTTCAAAAAGCAAAATCCACTATTAATGAGCATATAAAGAATATATACAAAGAAGGTGAATTAATAGAAAAAGAAACAATGACTAAATTCGGAAATTCCGAATTTGCTGATAAACCAACTAACTATTATAATTTAGATATGATTATATCAGTTGGATATCGAGTAAAATCTCAAAATGGTATTTTGTTTAGAAAATGGGCAAGCAAAGTATTAAAAGACTATATGTTAAAGGGATATGCTATAAACCAAAAAAGATTAGAATATTTAGAAAAAACAATAAAAATAATAGACATTGCAAATAGAATAGATGAAAGATTAGAAGGAAATGATGCAAAAGAAATACTAAAAGTAATTGGAGATTACTCAAAAGCACTTGATTTATTAGATGACTATGATCACAGAACATTAAAAAAAGTAAAAGGAAATGTAGATGAAAGAAAAATTGAATATAGAGAATGTTTAAAAGTTATAGATAAATTAAGATTTAATCAAGAGAGCTCTTTATTTGCAGTAGAAAGAGATAAAGGATTAGAATCAATTATAGGAAATATTTACCAAAGTTTTAGTGGACAAGATATCTATAAAAGTATAGAAGAAAAGGGAGCAAATTTTTTATATTTAATAGTAAAAAATCATGTATTTGCAGATGGTAATAAAAGAATTGCAGCAACATTATTTATATACTTTTTAAATTTTTATGGTATTTTATATCAAAATGGAAATCAAATAATAGATAATAATACTTTGACTGCACTTACTTTATTAATAGCAGAATCAAATCCAAAAGAAAAAGATGTAATTATAGATTTAATAATGAATTTTTTGACTAATGATTAAAAAATTATAAAACAATAATTATTTTATCAACGCAAACATTTGAAATCTTACAAAATAGAAATGCAGAAATAATGGATAAAATAAGAAAAAATAGTTGTTATTTTAAAAGAAAAATATTAGAATTTTCAATAATTTTTCAATGTTCAAGTAATATAATGTCAAAAAAAGGAGGGGCAAACTTTATGAAAATACTAATTATAGAAGATGAATATAGCCTAGCAGATGCAATATCAGAAACATTAAAAAAAGAAAATTTTATGACTAATATTATTACAGATGGAGAAGAAGGAGAAAATGAGGCATTAACAGGTATCTATGATTTAATTTTGTTAGATATAATGTTACCAAATAAAGATGGCTTCAAAATACTAGATAGCTTACAAAAAGCAAAAATAGAAACACCTGTTATTATATTAACTGCAAAATCAGAAATTTATGATAAATTAAATGGACTAGAAAATGGAGCAGATGACTATATTACAAAACCTTTTCATATAAAAGAATTAGTAGCTAGAATTAAAGTTGTTTTAAAACGAAAGACAGATGTAAAAGATTTAAGCATTATACAATATGAAGATTTATCCTTAAATTTAAGAAACGGAAAAATCTCTTGTCAAAATAATGAGATAACAATTAATGGTAAGGAATTAGAACTACTTGAAATACTTATGATTAATAAAAATCAAGCAGTAAGTAGAGAAATATTAGCAGATAAGATTTGGGGATATAATAGTGATGCAGAATATAATAATGTAGAAGTATATATATCATTTTTAAGAAAAAAATTAAAATTACTAAAATCAAAAGTTGAAATAAAAACAGTAAGAGGAATTGGATATATTTTGGAGGTACAAAATGATTGAAAAATTAAGGAAAAGAATTTTCTATCTTGTTTTTATATCTATATCAATTATTGTTTTGGGAGTAATTATTCTATTTGCAATACTTAATTATCATAATACAATAAATACAGCAGTAATGATGATAAATAGAATGGCACAAATCGGTTTAATTAGAGAAGAACCTGATAAACCTCCAAGACAAGAAACTATTGAAAAGCAAAGAGAAATTGAAGGAGTATATCATGTTATAGTTAAAGATGGCAGTATTGATAACAGCTTAACAGATATTGATGAAAAAATAGAAGAGTATGCTTTGGAAATAAGCAAGAAAAATGTAAGAGATGATTCTGGTATTAAAGGTAATTATATATATAATGTAAGAAAAAGAGGAGAAAATACCTTTGAAATAACATTTATGGAAAACGAAGATGCAATAAATCGTGCAAATTCAATATTATTAGTTTCAGTTGTACTTGGTATTCTTTCGCTAATTGCTATATACATAGGTGCAAAAAAAATATCAAGAACTATTGTAAAACCAGTAAAAGAAACTTTTGAAAAACAAAAACAGTTTATATCAGATGCTTCACACGAATTAAAAACACCACTTGCAGTTATAGAGGCAAATGCAGATGTATTAGAAAATGAACTTCAAGATAATAAATGGATAAAATATATTCAAAATGAAATTGAAAGCATGAATAAACTAATTAATGAGTTATTGATGTTAGCTAAAATTGAAAATATAGATAGTATTAGAGAATTAAAGCAAATTAATTTATCAAAAGAATTAGAAATTATTATTTCAATGTTTGAAAGTATGGCTTATGAGAAAAAAATAACAATTGATAGTAATATTAAGGAAAATATAATGTTAAAGGCAAATAAAGAAGATATTGAACACATTGTATCTACTTTGTTAGATAATGCAATAAAACATACTGAATCTAAAAATCAAGTAATAGTAGAACTGAATAAAGAAAAAAATGACATTATTATTCAAGTAAAGAATTACGGAGATCCTATTCCAGAAGGAGAAAGAGAAAAAATATTTGAAAGATTTTATAGGATAGATAAATCGAGAAATAGGAAAGAAAAACGATATGGATTAGGCTTAGCTATAGCAAAATCTACAGTAGAAAAATACAATGGCAAAATAGAAGTTTCATATAAAGATCACTTTACAATTTTTAAAGTAAATATTCCAGTTTAAAGGTAGTGTTTAAAGGCATTACCTTTATTTTTTTAAAAAATTTTTTAATATTTAATCATTTTCAATAATTTTTCAATGTTTGTATTGTATAGTAACAAATAAGAAGTTTAGGAGGTAAATGATGAAAAAGAAAATATTACTTATTATATTTATTATTATATTAATTGTAGGAAGTTTTATTATTGGTAGGCAAGTAGGATTAAATGCAGAAGATGATAAAACACAAATAATTACTAGAGAAGAAACAGTATCAAATCATGACATCAAAAAAACATTAACTGCATCTGGAACAGTTGAAGCAAAGACAACAGAAAAGTTGGAATTAGAAACAACCAAATATTTCAAAACAATGTGTGTAGAAAATGATGATACAGTAAAGGCAGGAGAAAATATATTAGAATACACAAATGGAAGCTATCTTACAGCACCTTATGATTGTGTTGTAATAAGTTCAAATGTTCCAGAAACTGAAAATAAATGTACTTCATCAAATTATATAGAAGTTTCAAATTTAGATACATTGATAACAACAATTTCAATAAACGAAAATGAAATAAATTCTGTAGCTGTTGGGCAAGAAGTAGAAATAACATTAACTGCTGATGAGAGTAAAACATATACAGGTAAAATTACAAAATTAGATTCAGTTGGAAGTTATCAAACTTCTGGAACTACATTTTCAGGTACAGTAGAATTTGAAAATGATGATACAGTAAAACTTCGGAATGAGTACATCATGCACAGTTATATTAAAAGAAGAAAAAGAAGTAATTAGTGTTCCGATAGATAGTATTTCAGAAAATAGTGATGGAAAACAATATGTAACAAAAATAAACGAAGATGGAGAGACAGAGGAAGTAATAGTTGAAACTGGAATTGCAGATGAAAATTATGTTCAAATCTTATCAGGATTATCATTAAATGACAAAATACAAATAGAAACAGAAGTAACAGAAAGTACAAATAATTCTAATAATAATCAAGGAATGTTTGGAAATTTTGGAGGACAAATGGGAGGAGAACAAAAAGGATTTAGGCAAAATGGAGGAATGACAAATGGTACTGGAGAGCCACCAACTGATAGAGGGCAAATGAAACAAAGTGTACAAAAAGAGGCAGAGCCTTAATAAGTAAAAACAAAATTAGGAAAGGAAAAAAATATGATAGAACTTAAAAATATTTGTAAGTCCTTCGTGCTAGGAGGAGAAGAAATAAAAGCATTAGATGATGTAAGTTTTAATGTAAAAAAAGGTGAGTTTGTTTCTATTATTGGACCTTCTGGCTCAGGAAAATCTACATTGATGAATATATTAGGATTATTAGATGTTGCAGATAAAGGAGAATACATTTTAGATAATATAACAATCAAAAACGCAAGTGACAATACATTATCTGAAATAAGAAATAAAAAAATAGGTTTTATTTTTCAAAACTTTAATTTGTTACCTAAATTAAATGCAATAGAAAATATACAAGTACCTTTAATGTATAGAGGAATAAAACATGAAGAATCAAAAAAGATAGCTTATGAGTATTTGGAAAAAGTTGGATTAAAGGGTAGAGAAAAACATTTACCTTCACAATTATCAGGAGGACAACAACAAAGAGTAGCAATAGCAAGGGCTATTGCTCGGAAATCCAGAAATAATATTAGCAGATGAACCAACAGGTGCATTGGATTCTAAAACAAGTGCTGAATTAATGAATTTACTAGAAAAATTAAATGAAGAAGGTCAAACAATAATATTAATTACCCATGACGTAAATGTAGCTAAAAGAGCAAAAAGAATTGTAAGAATATCAGATGGAAAATTGTACGAAGGAGAGGAGGTATAATTTTGGAAAAGACAATAAGTATATTTAAAGAAGCATTAAAAAACATTATTAGTAATAAATTAAGGTCTAGTCTTACAATGCTTGGTCTTATTATTGGAATTATGTCTGTTATCCTTTTAGTAGGTATTGGAACAGGAGCAACAACAAATGTTACATCTAGTGTTAAATCTTTGGGAACAGGAACACTAACAGTTTCAATAAATTCAGAAAGTGATACTACTCTCGAATATGAACAAATAGATGATTTTAAAAAGATAAGTAATATCGAAAGTGTAGCACCATATAAAAATGTATCAGGAACAGTAAGCAAAGGAACGTTAACTTCAAGAGGAGCAAGTATTTTAGCTACAATACCTGAATATATAAATGTAATGAATTTAAAAATAGAAGCTGGAAGATTATTATCAAATATAGATATAGAAAATATGAGCAAAGTGTGTTTAATTGGAAATAGTTTGACAGATACATTATTTGAGAATACAAAAATAAAAGATATTGTTGGGCAAACAATTAGTATTGATGGAGATAAATATACAGTAATAGGAGTTTTAACAAAAACAGGTAGTTCAATGGGAAATAATGTAGATAACAATATTATTATTCCATTTACAACAGCAAAATATTTAGGAAGTGATACAAGTATTAATAATTTGTATATTAAAGTACAAGATGAAAAACTAATTGATATGACAACAAAACAGATAGAAAGTTATTTAGAAAGAAATTTATCTATAGAATCTGACTATTATAGTGTAACTTCACAAGACAGTATGTTAGATACAATGTCAGATATTACTTCAACTCTTTCATTATTGCTTGGTGGTATTGCAAGTATATCATTAATTGTTGGAGGAATAGGTGTAATGAATGTTATGCTAGTTTCTGTAACAGAAAGAACGAAAGAAATAGGAATAAGAAAGGCATTAGGAGCAAAAAGAAGGGACATATTAGTACAATTTTTAGTAGAATCGTTAATTTTATGTATTTTAGGTGGAACAATAGGTGTGCTTCTAGGAATAGGAGTAGGAACAATATTACAAACATTTGGATTTAACTTTAATAGCAGTTCAGGTATAATAATTATTTCATTTATTGCAAGTAGTTTAATAGGATTAATATTTGGAATATTCCCTGCATATAAAGCTGCAAAACTAAACCCAATTGAAGCACTACGAACTGATTAAGGAGGAAATTGTGATGAGTAAGAAAATAAAGATAGGAATTAGTATTTTATTATTAGTAATAATGATTAGTGTTCATGTTTCTTATGCTATAGGAAGTCAAAATGAAAAAGATTTTTTCAAAGTAAACAAAGAAGAAATATCACCAGAAGAAACATTAGAAATGACATTTGATATATCTAGTTTAAAATATAATAAGTTTAAAATATTGCTAAAATCAAATGTTAATTCAGAAGATATTTATACAGAGAATAATCAAGAAAATGTATCAATAGATAATGATGAAAATGCTATTAGCATTGATGTAGATAAAGAAAAGTTAAGTTTAAACGAAATTAAGCTATATTATCCAATACCAAAGGAAATGGCAATTGGAACAAAAATACAATTTACTGCTCAAATAATAGTAAATAATGAGATAAAAGAAGAAAATAAAACAACAAATACTACTCGAGATAATACAGTTGCTAATGAATTAGAAGTAGATAATAATAATACTAAAAATTTAGAAAATAAAATCAAACCAGATAACAATACTCAAAATTTAGAAAATGAAATTAAAAAAGATAATAATAATCAAGAAGAAGTTGTTACAGAGAAAATTAGTAAAACAATTACAGTAGTAGAAAAAAAGATAGAAACTGATAAAAATGATGCAGATAAAGAGCAAAGCGAAGATAAAAATCCAAATGAATCTAAAATTCCTAACACAGAAAAAAATAATTCTAATCAAGAAAAAACAAATAATCAAAGTGAAAAAATGTCTAGTAGCAATATGAGTAATCAAAAAATGAGCAGTAACATAAATTCAGGTTCTAGTTTATCTAATTTAAGTATAAATAATGAAAATCAAGCAACTTATAATGGATCAAATAACAATTATTTATCAAAATTAGAAATAGATGGAATGGAATTAAATACATCATTTAATAAAGAATATCAAACTTATTTCATAAAAACTAATAGTACAAATACTATAAATGTTATTGCAACGGCAGAAGATAGTACTGCTAAAATAAATATAACAGGAAATGATACTATACAAAATGGAAATAATAAAATCTTAATATCAGTAACAGCTGAAAATGGAAATGTTCGTTATTATAGAATTTTTGTAAATTGTGAGGAGGAAGTAGATGAAACATAAAAAAATAATTATTGCATTAAGTATAATCATATTAATTGTAATTATTGTAGTTTGTTTTATTGTTTTTTCTAAAAAAGATAATTCAGAAGACTTTGCGATTCAAAGACCAAATATGGAAAATATGGAATGGCAAGATAAAGCGAAAACTGGAGAACTAGAAAATAGAACACGAAAAAATCAAACAACAACTTTAAGCGAAAATTCAGAAATTACATCTGCTACTTCTGAAAAAGTAGAATTACATGCTACTTATTATTTAAGTGAAGTTTATGTAGAAGCAAAACAATATGTAGAAAAAGGTACAAATATTTTAAAATATACTAATGGAACATATTTAACAGCACCTTATGATTGTTATATTGTAGAATTAAATCTTCCAGAAATAGGAAATAAATGTTTAAACAGCCATTATGTGCAAATAGAAAGTAAAAATATGTTATCTGTTTCAATGAAAGTTGATGAAACTCAAATAAATAATATAGATATAGGAAAAGAAGCAACTATTGAAGTCACAGCAATTGATAAAAAATATACAGGATATATTACACATATAGGTAGCATTGCAACTAATGGAAAATTTGATGTAACAATAGAATTTGAAAATGATGGGAATGTAATGATAGGTATGACAGCAGGTGTTGAAATAACTATATAGAAGTTTTCAATATTTTAATGAAAAAAATTTTAATAAAAAAATTGGAGGTAGAAAATGAAAAAGAAGATATTACCATTTGTTATTGGTATTTTGGTAGGAGCAATTATTACAGCAACAGGATTTTTAATTTATGAAAAAACAATTGCTAAAGATATGATGCCTAACAGAGAAAGAACAGGAGAAATGATGAATCGTGGAGATGGCGAAACTCCGCCAGATAGACCTGATGGAGAAGAAGGAATGAAACCTAATAGACAAAAAAATAATCAAAATACAACTGATAGTACATCAAATAATATATAAAATAAAATGAAAAATTGAAATATTTTTCAAAAAACAGTACATACTAAATATATAAAAATATTTAGGAGGGAACAAAAATGGATGCAAATCAAAAAATTAATTGTACTGTTTCAAGTTGTAAATACAATAATGGAGAAAAAGAAAAATGCATGTTAGAAGCAATACAAGTTGCACCAATGGATAATGTAGAAACAAAAAATCCAGATGAATCTATGTGTGCAAGTTATAGATATGATGGAGAAGAATAAAATGCAAATACTCTAAATATTTAATACAATATTTAGGGTATTTCTATTTTTTCCTTGACATATTTAGCAAATAGAAATAAAATATAAGTGAAATAGTAAAAATAGAAGGAGGGGAAATATGTTAGTTACTACAAAGGAAATGTTTGAAAAATCAATGAAAGAAGGGTATGCTATTCGGTGCTTTTAATGTAAACAACATGGAAATTATACAGGCAATTGTCGATGCAGCACACGAAGCACAATCACCAGTTATTTTGCAAGCATCTTCAAGTGCTATAAAATATGCTAGAATTAATTATTTAATGAAAATGGTACAAGCAGCAGTAGAAGAATACCCAGAAATTCCAATTGCAATCCACTTAGATCATGGACCAGATTTTGAAACTGCAAAAATGTGCATTGATAACGGTTTTACATCTGTTATGATAGATGGGTCAAAATACGATTTCGAAGAAAATGTTGCATTAACAAAACAAGTTGTAGAGTATGCACATAGCAAAGGTGTTGTAGTTGAAGCTGAACTTGGAAAATTAGCAGGAATTGAAGATGATGTAAATGTTGCGTCTTCTGATGCTATGTATACAGATCCTGTTCAGGCAGAAGAATTTGTACAAAAAACAGGATGTGATTCACTTGCTATTGCTATTGGAACAAGTCATGGTGCATATAAATTTAAAGGAGAAGCAAAATTAAGATTTGATATTTTAAAACAAGTTAAAGAAAGAATACCAAATACACCAATTGTATTACATGGAGCTTCAACAGTTATTCCAGAATTAGTAGAAATGTGTAACAAATATGGGGGAGATATACCAGGAGCAAAAGGTGTACCAGATGAAATATTAAATGAGGCAAGTCATTCGGGAGTATCTAAAATTAATGTTGATACTGATTTACGTTTAGCAATGACAGCAGGAATTAGAAAAGTATTTGTAGAAGAACCAAATGCTTTTGACCCTAGAAAATATTTATTACCTGCAAGAGAATTGATAAAAGAAACAGTAAAGCATAAGATGATAGATGTATTTGGCTCAAGTAATAAAATATAAAATTTAAAATAAAATAATAAGGGGAGAATTAAAAATGAACAAAAATGTAAAAAATATATTAATAGCAGTAGTTGCAATAATTGTAGTAGCAGTAGTAGGCTTTTTTGTATATAACAATATGCAAGGAAATGACATATCAAAATTAGAAGTTTATAATTATGAAGAAGATGCGAATTTTGTAAAATGTTTAGATATGGAAGGGGTAGAATTTTCTTATCCATCTAATTATCAATCAGTAGGAACAAGTACACAACCAACTTTTATGGATCCAGATATTGCAGGAGCATCTGTAAACTTAGTTTCTGAAAATTCACAAAATTTATCTTTAGAAAATTATATTAAACTTTCTATAGATTCTATAAAACAATCTTTGGATGTACAAGGGGATATAGAACAAAAATATATTAATTTAAATGGTGTAAAAGCTGCAAAACTAGATTATGTAGCAAAACAAAGTGGTGTTGATGTAAAAATAACACAAGTTGCTATTATAAAATCAGGAAAAGCATATATATTAACAGTTGGATGTTTACCAGATGATAGCGAAAAATTACAAGAAAAAGCAGATAAAATGGTAAAATCTTTAAAATAAAGTGTAAAAACTACTATGATTTAATTTATCATAGTAGTTTTGCTTTTCGTATTTTCATTTCAGCATCTTTTTTAGCTAAATCTTGACGCTTATCATATAATTTTTTTCCTTTACCAATTCCGAAGTTCTAATTTTACAAAACTTCCTTTAAAATAAATACTTATTGGAATTAAACTATATCCTTTTTGTTTTGTTGTTCCTAATAATTTAAAAATTTCTTTTTTATGTAATAATAATTTTCTATCACGTAAAGGATTTTTGTTAAAAATGTTTCCGTGTTCATAAGGACTTATATGCATACCGCATACGAAAATTTGACCATCTTTAATATAACAGTAGGAATCTTTTAAATTTACTTTTCCTTTTCGAACTGATTTTATTTCTGTGCCAGATAGAACTATTCCAGCTTCTATTTTATTTTCAATATTATAATTATGATATGCTGTTGGATTTTTTGCGATTAGTTTAATATTCATTTAAAACTAATACTCCTTTCATTCGATTTTACTCATTATATCATATAAAAATGAAAAATAAAAGGTTGTTAACCTATTTTAATTTGATTAACAACCAATTTTTAGCTTAGTCTTTATTATCATAATTAGTAGATTTTATTTGCATTGAATAATACCAAACTAAAGCTATAATTGCTATTGCAGCAATTCCTATAATAAGCCAAGTCCAAGCAGTGGAATTCATACCCATAAATGTAGAATCTGTTGTGGCAGTTCTTGTAGCAGTATAATTATTATTTGTCATTCCATTAGTAGTTGCTGTTGTATTTTCTGATGTGTTATTATTTGTGTCTTTTTTAGTATTGTTATTATCTCCATTTTCCATCATTGTATTTCCAACGTCATTAAGTCCTTCACCCATACTGTTTGTTGCATCTTTTGAAGTATTAGAAATATCTTTTGCAGCATCTTCTACAGCATTTTCAGCACCACCAACTACATTTCTAACATCATTTACAGCATCTTTCATTCCATTGTTATCATTAGCAAAACAAGTAGAAAAAGAAAATATAGCTACTACAAGAAGAGTAAAGCTAATTAATAATTTTTTGTACATAAAATTATCCTCCTATTTTAAATTTTAATAAGCATATAAATTTTCATATTAAAATATGAAAATTAAAATCTATTAATAGTATTAAAAAAAATAGAAAAAATATACATACAAAAATTTCAAAAAAAAACTCTCAAAAATTGAGAGTTTTTAAAATATTTAAATTATCGTTTTAATCTAATTAAAATTGCTATTGATAGTAAAATTAACAAAACACCAATTACAATTAATAATATATTTAAAATATCAGATAATTGTAATTCACCATCTGAAGCGGAATTTACACTGCTTACTGTTGCTGGTAAATCTGATGATGAATCACCAGTATATTCTGTTCCGTAGTCATTTGTTGTATTGTATGTGTTTGAATTAGTATTAATATTAAAATCATAGTTATCAGTATTGTTTGTATTTACAGAGTTAGTGTCTGTACTATTTGTTGTGTTGCCAGAATTTATTGTTAAATCAGTATCATCAGTCATATTTAATTCAACTGCATAAGATATAATGTTAAAACTTAATGCTAGAAATATTATCATAAATATAAAAATTATTTTTTTTATGTTCATTATTAAATAACCTCCATTCAAACCTAGTTGGTTTGTTCTTTTGTTTCTTTTTATATCATAACACAAAACAATTGAAATTGTCTAGTAAATTTTAGAAATAAATGAAAATTTATTGTATGATAAAAAAGAAAGAGGTATTTTTGAACATTTATAGATATTTTTTTAAGGTTTCTACACTGTCTTCTTGCATAACAACAAAATCATTTAAAATATTTTTCACATCAGAATCAATATCATTATTGTTATTTTGATTTATTAGACGTCGACCTTCTATAATTCCCATATTTGTTCCTTGCATTAACAATTCAGATAATTTAGAAGTAGTATCATCTGTCATAGTTTTCATTTGTATTCCGTACCAAGTCATCATTTTGTTCATTGCATTTGTTTCATGTGGCTCTTTATCTGTGTATTGAGAATATAAATCATTTACTCTTTGAGAAATTTTTTCATATTTATTATATTCTGTATTTAAAACATTTTTAAAGTCATTATCATTTGAAACCTTTTCTGAAACATACGAAATTGCGTCCATTCCCATAGTTGCTCCTTTGTTTACTTCATCTAGAATATTTAAATTTTTATTTTCCATATAACTCTCCTTCTTGACAATATATTGTCATTTTGTGATTTTTTACAATATTAGTATGTTCAAAAAAAATTTTTTTATGAAATTTTTTATATTTCAATTTTAGGTTGATATTTTTCAAGCCACATATTTACTTGACAAAGATAGGCCATAAGCTGAGGACCAGTCATTAGTTGACCGAAACCAAGGTCTAGTAAAACTATTGCCATTTGTTTCAAGAATATCTAAAATATATTCTCTATTTAATAAGTTGTTAATAGGAGCATTTTTATCTTGCATAATATCTGTTAGCATTTGCTTTACAGTTTTTAAATAGGTAGGATTATGAGTTTTTGGATAAGGAGATTTTTTTCTATCTACAATTTCTTTTGGAAGAAGGTCTTTACATACATAACGAAGTAAGCCTTTTTCTCTTCCGTTATATGCCTTCCATTCCCAAGGTATATTCCATACATATTGGACTAATCGGTAATCACAAAATGGTACACGAAGTTCTAAACCATTATACATAGAAGTCCTATCAGATCTATCTAAAAGTGTTTGCATAAACCAATTCATGGTTAAATAAGAAATTTTTCGTTTTTCAGCTGTTTCAGGACTATCTGTACTTAAAATTTCAACATTTTCTAAAGATTGATGATATCTGTAATCGATGTATTCTTTTAAATGAACTTTAGAAGAAATATTAGGATTTAATAATTGTTGTCGTTCTGATAAAGCAATTGACCAAGGAAAAGTATTGCTATTTAATGCATCTTCGCGAAAGAACCAAGGATATCCACCAAAAATTTCATCAGCACATTCACCAGATAACGCAACTGTTGCACCTTTTTTTACATATTTACAAAATAGTAACAAAGATGAATCAACATCAGCCATACCAGGAAAATCTCTTGCTATCATCGCATCCTCAAGTGCTTTGGCAAGTTCAGGAGTATCAATTACAATTTCATGATGATTTGTATTAAAAGTATTTTTCATTATATCAATATAATATTTATCAGAATTTGGTTGAAAATCACTTTTTACAAAGTTTTTATCGTTATCAACATAATCAATAGAATAAGTATCTAAAGGAGGAAGACCATTTTGTTTATAGTAATTACTTGCATATGCGGTAATAATGCTTGAATCTAGCCCTCCAGAAAGTAAACAACACAAAGGTACATCAGATACTAATTGTCTATCTATTGCATCATTTAGTAATTGCTTTACTTTATTACATGTTTCTTCAAAATTATCAGTATGTTCTTTGCTTTTTAATTCCCAATATTTTGTTATGTGTAGGCCATCTTGATTAAATACTGCAAAATGGGCAGGTTTTATTTCATAAATATTTTTAAAGATAGTTGTTCCAGGTGTATGTGCAGGACCAATGCCAAATAATTCTGCAATTCCTTGGTTGTCTAATTCTAATTTGACATTAGGATATTTTAATATTGCTTTTATTTCAGAAGCAAAAATTATATCTCCATCAATTATAGTATAGTACAGAGGTTTAATACCAAAATGGTCTCTTGCTAAAAATAATTCATTTTTATTTTTATTCCAAATTGCAAAACTAAAAATGCCATTAAATTTTGAAATTATTTTAGAACCCCATTGAATATAAGCCTTTAAAATAACTTCGGTGTCGCTATAACCTTTAAATGTATAACCATAATCTTCTATCAATTGTTTTCTAATATCGTTTGCATTATAGAGTTGACCATTATATATTAATGTATATTCATTATCTGAATGTTTGACAATCATAGGTTGTTTCCCGTTTTCAGGATCAATTATAATTAATCTTCTATGTCCGCATAGATATATTATCTGAAAAATAATAATCTTTTTCATCAGGTCCTCTTTTTGATAATGTATCTGTCATGTTAAATAAAATTTCTTTGCTATTATCAAAGTTTTTTCTAAAAGTAGTAAATCCAACAATTCCACACATAAATAAACCTCCAATTTTATTTTTTATAGTATATGCGAAAATTTAAAAAAAGAAACAAAAGAATATTGCAAAACAACTATTGACAAAACAGGGAAAAACTAGTATAATTTTATAGATATATTTATATTTGAAAATGAGGAGGGAATTAAAATGGCACAACCAAAAAGAAGATGGTCAAAAGCAAGAACACATGCAAAAAGATCAACATGGAAGAAAGAAAATCCAACATTTTCAAGTTGTCCACATTGTCATGAACCAATCATGCCACATAGAGTTTGTAAAAACTGCGGATATTATGATGGAAAAGAAATTGTTGCTAAAAAAGAAACTGAAAATGCGTAATTTAACATAGAATGTTACTGTATATAAGAATATAGTAACATTTTGTTGTATTTATAAAAAAGGAAGTAATTGATATGGAAAAATTATTAAAAAAATCAAGTTGGACAGATGTTGTTGTTTCTATTTTATTTATATTATTTGGAATTATGATAATAGCAAGACCAGATACTATAATGTCAGTTGTATCATTTTTATTAGGTGCAATTTGTATTGTAATGGGAATTTTAAAAGGAATTGACTACTTTGCATCTGGAAAGACAGATAATTATTCATTAGCAGTTGCAATAATTGCGATTATTGCAGGAATTATTATAATGTTTTGTAGTAATATAATTTTTTCAGCTTTTAGAATTGTAATTGCTATTTGGATTATTTACAGTGCATTAATGGACTTACAAACAACAATTATTTGGAAGGATTACAAATCAAAATTATGGTTATTAACATTCATATTAGCTATTGCTATGCTTGCAGGAGGAATTTTTATATTAATTAATGATGGTGCAGTTTTACAAATTATTGGTAGCCTTATAATAGCATATGGAGTTATTGACATTATAGAAAATATTGTGTTTATAAAGAAAGTAGATAATTATTTAAGTTAAAAACGAAAATTTTAGAAAAGACCTTAAAAAAGGTCTTTTTTTGTGTCAATTTTTATTTTTTAGTCATATTATGTACTAAAAGGAGGAAATAACATGTTTAGAAGAAGATGTTCTTGTATGAACAATAGTTATGATAATGAAAATTCATGTGAATGCCAAAATGACATTTTAGAACAACAATGTAACAATGTAGTTTCTTATGAAGACTACACCGATAGTTGTGGTTGTGGATTTGATGAAGAACAAAGCATTTTTCCAGATAATCCAATGTTAGCACAAAGCTATGTTCCATATCAATATATGGAAAGAACTTTTAAACCAGCTGTTGGATTAAAAATGGGTACAATTTTTCCAGAACTAGTTAGCCCATATGTTCCAGGTCAATCTATGGAAGAAATTGAATATCTTAAAAGAACAAATAAAATTGGAAAGGGGTGCAATAAATGTCAGTAGAAGAAAATAGAAATTGTGGCTGTGGATGTGAAAATGATTCAAATAATAACAATGATTGCGGTTGCGAAGAGGAAAGAACAGTGGATTGCTGTGAAAGAAGAGAAATGATGGATCAAATAAGAGCTTATGAATTTGCTATTAATGAATTGGCATTGTATTTAGACACTCATCCAGAAGACCAAAAGGCACTTTGTTTGCATAGAAAATATTGCAAAGAATTGAAAGAATTAAAAGAAAAATATCAAAAAGTATATGGACCTCTTACCATTAATTACCCTTGTAATAAGTGGAGATGGTTGGAAGAGCCATGGCCATGGGAAAGGGGGAACTTCTAATGTGGACTTATAACAAGACTTTACAATATCCAATTAATATTAAATGCACAGACCCACGTTTAGCAAAAGTAATTATATCACAATATGGTGGACCAGATGGAGAATTAGCCGCTTCTTTAAGATATTTATCTCAAAGATTTGGTATGCCAGACCAAACATCTAAAGCAATATTAAATGATATTGGTACAGAAGAATGAGTTCCATGATGTTGTCAATAGCTAAAGACAGTGATTACAATTTTAGCTATTGACTGTAAAAATATTAGATCTTAGGTATTTTAGGATATATATGTATTTCAAAATTGGTTGGGTCAGAATTCTTTTTTATAGCTTTTTCAGTCTTTAAATAGGTAACTTTAGCAATAATACTTTTCAATAAAAAATTTTTATCTCTTGCTGTTTCTAGTTTATAATATAAATCTATAATGTTTTCTAATTTAGGTATTATCGTTTCTTTTTCATTTTGTATTTGAGTTTTTTTAGATAGAAGTTCCTCATACTCTTTTAATTTATTTTTTAAAATTTCAATATTATCTTTAATTGCTTTTGAACGATTTATAAACTCATCTTTATTATAAATACTGTTTTCTAAAAAGTCATAGATTTTATTAAGTTTTATATTTTCTTTTTCCAATTGTTTTTTAGTTGTAGTAATAGAATTTTCAATTAATTCGTTGTTATTAGAAATTGAATTAGCTTTATAATCTACTTTATAATTTTTAAGCCATATTTTTAAGGCTTCAATAATTTTATTTTCTACAATATAAAGTTTGGAACTTATGTTATTGCATTTAGGACTAGAGCATATAAGAGTTGCAGGATTGTTAGTTTTATTATAAGGTCTTCTTTGCATAGGCTTGCCACATTTTTCGCAAAATATCAGTCCAACTAATGGATTTTGAATTTGATTGCTATGCTTTACTTTTGGAGTATTTTGTTTTCTTTTTTCTTGCACTAACTCCCAAGTTTTATTATCAATAATAGGTTTATGCAATCCATCATAAATTAAATAATCTTGATTACGAGGTCTAGAAATAATAATATGTCCATTTTTCGTTTTCTTTTTTTGTTTTCTTTTATTCCATGTTAATTTTCCAATATAGGTAGGGTTTGAAAGAATTTCTTTAACAGAAGAAATACACCACTTATTAGAAATTCTAGGTTTTAAGTTCATATCATTTAATTGTTTTACAACTGAATTAATAGTATTATTTTCAAAAGTATATAATCTAAAAATTTCTTTCACAATAGGTGCTTCATTTCGATTTATAGATAAAGTATAACCCTTGGCATCTTTTAATTTAACTCTATCATAGCCAAAAGGAGCAATATTTCCAACAAATTTGCCTTCTTGAACTGAAATCTCACGACCTCTTTGTAGACGCCTATTGATTGTTTTGTATTCTCTTCTAGACATAAATAATCCAAACTCAAAATATTCTTCATCAAATTCATTATCTGGGTCATAAGTTTTTACAGGTGTAATAATTTTTGTATGAGAATATTTAAAAGCTTTAGAAACTCGGCCTTGATCTGCCGTATCTCCACGAGCCAACCTTTCTACTTCAACAACTAAAACACCTGTCCATTTTTCATTTTCAACATCTTTTAATAGTTTTTGCATTTCTTTTCTTTCGCTAATTGTTTCGCCACTTACAACTTCTCTATAAATTTTTGAAATATGTAGATTTCTCTTTTCAGCCAAAGTAGTTAAAATCTTCTCATGCCTTGCTAAAGTTTCGCCTTCACCATATTTTTCTGCTTCAATATCTTCTCTTGATTTTCTTAAATATATTGCATATGTGCCATCATTTTGCACATTTCCTCCTTTCCTTGTAATTAAGATAGCCGTTCGAGCATTAGCGAGTTACGGATATCTTATGCAGAATGCATAAGCATTTCGCATTGTCTTTAATTTGCATAAATTATATATGAAATTCTGACAAACTACAATAAAGGAGATTTTTGCATTAAATTAATAATAATGTTATCTATATATTCTTTTTGAGTAACAGTATCTGCTACAATACAGTCATCATAAAATTTTATACTTGTATTTTCAATAGTATATTCTTCTATTACCATATAAATCGCCTCTTTTAAATTTATGAGAAAAACATAAAAAAATACCCAAGACAACTTGTCTTGAGCAGATTTATATTTTTTCTATGGTAATATTATAGAATAAGCTATTAGTAAATTTAATTCCCTTTTATTTCCCATTTTTCTAAAAATACATTTTCTTTTTTAGTACAGATTGGAGGATTTATCATTATTGCAAAACCAATTTGTTTAGAAAAAGAAGTAAAGTATGAATTTATGGTAGATACACAATTTTTATCAAACAAAGAAATAACTTATAGAGAGATACTTATGATAAAAAATATTATGGATTTACTAAATAACAATAAAAAATTAGCTATATCAAGATTAAAGAAATGGACAGTAGAAGAATTCAAAGAAGATAAAAGGCAAAGAGTAGATGTCATTAGTGCATTAACAGATAGTAAAATTCCAAGAAATTATTGGAGTGATTTAAAACGAAAATTAATAAATGAAGGAAGTGAACTGCACGAAAATATCGTGCAGTTGAAAATGAGAGCTAAAGATGGAAAATTTAGAGAAACAGACGCATTAGATACGAATGGTGTTTTAAGATTAATAGAGCAATTGATTACTATAGAAATAAAGGATATTCAGATAAAATGAACTAGAATATTATATAAATTAATAATTTAAAAATTTTATTAAAGACCTATTAAATTCATCTTTAACATCATAAAATGCACCATGCCCAGCA
>CANQHU010000021.1 GCA_947623945.1 uncultured Clostridia bacterium
AATACGAATCATATGTATAGTGTGAAAAATTTCTTAACTTCATGTCCTTTTTCATTTTTTCTAGTATTTCTTGATTATTCATCAAAAAAACCTCCCTTATAATATATTTGTAACTTTAAGTTACATAATCTATTATACTAGAGGTTTTATTCATTTTCAAGATATTGGGTTCTTTCTCTACTATTCGTTCCATTGCGAGGTACGAGCAATTTAGTACATATGAAAATAGGATTAAATAAAAATTATATATTATACTAGAGGTTTAACATATTTTCAATATATGTGACTCTTTCTCTATTTTTCGATTCATTGCAAGGTACACGCAATTTAGTGCAAATTTCTTGTTCTTAATAAATAATTTATTCCATCCTACTCTATTTCCTTATTTGCAAGATTGTTGCAAAGTAGTTGTCAAAAACTTGATACACTTTCTTATGATGTGCTCACAAATACAAAGCTATACGAAAACCAATATAGGCAACTGGATCAGAAACACTGAAATCATTGCGATTAGACGCTGGAGTTCTAACTCCGTCCACATTCTACACCAAAATCACCACCTCTAGCTATTCGTTTTTCCGTATAGCAACCTTCCATTGTCCATTCTCTCACATTACCTGCCATATCATAGATATTTTTTACTTTATATTCAGGTGAACTACCTGTTTTTGCAACTTTGTTTTTCCATTCATTTTTATTTTCATTTTCATTATAATTTCCTTTTCCTGTACTATTTGATACATATGAATTTTGAATATCTTCTTCAGATATCTTCTCTTCATTTATATATCTACTATCAAAATTTATTTTTTAAATTTTTACACAGTCAAATTTAAATGTCACCAAGACCTCTAATCCACAAGATAAAGTGTGGCACGTGAACAGTAAGAAGTTTTTTTGTCGCCCATAGGGTACGTAGCATGTCTGACGCTTGGAGAAAAGAACTCATTATAACAACCACCCCTGTGCCTTCGTGATTGCACAGAGGATTTCTCCAATGTCCATTCAAAAGAATTTCCTAATAAATCATATATATTATTTATCACATCTTTTTCTTCTGCTCCCGTTATTCTACTTTTATTTGCCACTGTATCATTTGGACTTGCAGAGTTTACATCTATTCCACCTCTTGCCATCCAATTTATCATTGCATCATACTGACTTCCCCATATCATACTACTTTTTACACTCTCATAATTATTAACCGTTGCGAAATTCCTCTGTTTTTTATAGTATCCATACCAATTGTCTTTCTCATGTGTTTCATTATAATAAGATTCTTTTCCTTTTTGATATTGTACTTTGCCATTTTCATAGCTCATTTCGTATCTAGCCACATAAAATCCTCCATATTTTATAACACTATTTATCATTTCATCATAATCATTTTTCATTTCCGTTAAAAATACATCTTTATCGCCTGTAACACCAGCTTTTTGAAGGTTCTCCTCAACTGCATCATATTCATTCTCAGTTACTCCCCACACTAAACCCGGCTCACCGCATGCCGAGTCAGTTAGTCTCAAATCCATCACACTTTCGTCCTCAACATTCCAGTTTTTATATAAAATTCCTATATAATTCCCGTTCTTCTTCTCCGCCATAGGGGTATAATCTAATGTAAAATCTTTTTCTTCTTCCTTTTCAGCAATCGTTACAGGCACCCACACAAATTCATTTCCTTCTTCATCTATTATTACTAATCCATCTTTAACTGTATTTTCTCCTTCAACTTGGCTTACAGCAAATCCTGCTGGAATTGGTACAGTTACTTCCTCACCTTTATAAGTAGATTTATATTTTGTTCCATTTAAATTCATTGTTGCCTCAGCTATTGTAAGTTGTCTTTGTTCTTCTTCAGATGCTTTTTCAGTCTGTTGTTTTGCATCTATAGTTCTTTTTAAAATTCCATTTTCCCCAGTTAACATAGCAATAGTTACACCTGCTAATATCAAAAGTACGATTATTGTAATTACTAACGCAATAAGTGTAATTCCTCTATCGGCTTTTTGTTTTTTGTTGAATCTAACCTTTCCTTTCATTGTTTTCATTTTTTTATTTCCTCCCATCTTTTGTTTGTACATAATATATTGTGTATGATAATTTTAGTATAGCAATTATATTTAAAATATTCAATATTTTTTCCTTATTTTCTAAACTTTTAATTTACATGTAACAAATTTGTAATTTAAATGTAATATTTTTCATACATATTTTTTTATGTATAATTACTTCTTATGTTATTTTAATGTTAGAATATTTTTAATATTAATTAGGAGGTTAATGTGAAATTTCAAAGAATTAAAGATTTAAGAGAAGATCACGATAAATTGCAAAAAGATATTGCTGAAATTTTAGGTATTTCTCAGCAATACTATTCTGAATATGAAAATGGAAAAAGAACTATTCCCATTCAACATTTAATAACTCTAGCAAAATATTATAATGTTTCTATTGATTATATAGTAGGTCTATCAATTGAAAAAAAAGGAAAAAATAAAAAGGCAAGTTAAAGTAATTTAAAATATTTTAACTTGTCTTAATTTTTATAAAATAATTTATTTCAAAATACACCATGTTCCACAAGGTTCTGGAAAATCCTCAAAAGTCATTAATTCTTTAGTAACAGGATGCTCAATTGTAAGTTTATATGCCCATAAAGCAATTTGCTTTCCCTGTCCCCTTGTTCCATACTTTTGGTCACCAAAAATACTATGCCCAAAATGTGCCAACTGCACTCTTATTTGATGATGTCTTCCAGTATGCAAATTAATTTCTAATAAACTTAAATTTTTCAATTCATTGTATTTTAGCACTTTATAATCTAACTTTGCAAATTTAGAATTTTTCTTACTTTGATTTACCACTTTGCTTGTATTTGTTCTTTCATCTTTGTACAAATAATCTTCCAAAGTTCCTTCTTCATGTTCTACTTTTCCATCTACTACTGCTAAGTATTTCTTTTTAAAAGTTTTTTCACGAACTTGATTACTTAATCTTGATGCTGCCTTAGATGTTTTTGCAAATACCATTATTCCACCTACTGGTCTATCTAATCTATGAACTAACCCTAAATATACATTTCCTGGTTTTTGATATTTTTCTTTTATATATTCTTTTACAATTGTTAGCATATCTATATCTTCTGTTTTATCTGCTTGTGATGGAATATTGGGCTTTTTTTCTACTACAATTATGTGATTATCTTCATATAATATTTTAAAATCTTGCATTTATTTCTCCTTACTTTCCCATCTTCCATAAATACCGCATGGTAAAATTAATTTTGAGTCCTCCATTGGCAAGCCTATTTCTCCACATTCTAATTTTCCTTTATGCTTTTTATCTACTGTAATGCTTAAAATATTTTGTAAAACTGTGCTTGATATACCTGTTGTATAAGAATTAATTAAAAAGAATAATGGGTTCTTTGATAGGACTTTTGAGCATAAATCTACTAAATCATATATGTTTTCTTCAAATTGCCAAACTTCTCCTTTTGCACCTCTTCCATAAGATGGAGGATCCATAATTATTGCATCATATTTATTTCCTCTTCTGATTTCGCGGTTTACAAATTTTACAACATCATCTACTATAAAACGAACTGGCTTATTTTCTAAACCTGATGATATTACATTTTCTTTTGCCCAAGTTGTCATACCTTTTGAACTGTCTACATGGCATACTGATGCTCCAGCATATAAACAGCTAACAGTTGCACCTCCAGTATAAGCAAATAAGTTTAATACTTTAATTTCTCTTTTGGCCGATTTTATTTTATTTATCATCCAATCCCAGTTAACTGCTTGCTCTGGGAAAAGCCCTGTATGCTTGAATCCCATTGGTTTGATGTTAAAAGTCAAATCTTTATAATGAACTTGCCAAGTATTTGGTATTTGTTTTTTAAACTCCCAAGAACCTCCACCTGTTTTACTTCTATGGTAAGTTGCATTTACTTTATTCCATTTATTTGGAAAACTTTTATCTTTCCAAATAATTTGTGGATCTGGTCTTACTAAAACTACATCTCCCCATTTTTCTAGTTTTTCTCCATTTGCCATATCAAGTATTTTATATTCTTTCCAATCATTTGCTAATTTCATTAAAAAATACTATTCCTTTCCTTAGAATAGTATTATTTTACCATATTTTAAGATTGTTTTCAATATGTCTTTTTGCTATATATTCTGCAAAATGCTCATAAAATTGTAAATCATAATGATATTTATTGTAGAAAATAATAAAAGTGCTACAACTACAGTTGTAATTAATTTATGTGCTTTTATTTTTTCAAAAACTTTGCTTGTCCATGTTTCATCTTTTGCATATTCCATGTATACTCCCCCTTTATATTATATATATGCAAAAAATTTGAAAATATGACTATTTTGTAGTATAATATTTTTGTTACTTGTAAATTGGGATATATTCCCTTGGTTTCTTTTTTAACGGAGGTATTCCTGTGAAAAAAATTATAGTATCAGCTGTACTTACAGGCGCTGCAGTTGCAGCTGCAAATTATATCTTTTGCGTTCGGCCTATTCAAAAAGACTTGTATGAGCGTTATGGCGCTATGCAGTTCTTAGCTGATATGCGAAGATTGCAAAAAAATCATAAGTACACAAAAGTCGTGAGGGATTAACTCCTCACGATTTTTATTTTTCTAAAATTTTTTTAGCTAATTCTTTGCTTATTCCTTTTACTTGCATTAGTTCTTCCAAACTTGCCTTTTTTATTTTTTCTACACTACCAAAATGTTTTAATAATGCTTTTTTCTTTACTTCTCCAATGCCTTCTATATCATCTAATTCTGATTTTGTAATTTGCTTATCTCTTAACTTTCTATGATAAGTAATTGCTGTATCATGAACAGTATCTTGAAAGTTAGTAATCAAGTTCATTAAATTTTGTGATAATTTTAATTCTTTTCTGTTTTCATCTATTAATGCTCTTGTTTGGTGTTTATCATTTTTGACCATTCCAAACACTGGAATTTCTAGATTTTTATCTACTTTTTTAATTGCTTCTTTTATTGCTCTTATTTGTGTGATTCCCCCATCTGCAAAAATAACATCTGGGAGTTTTCCAAATCCACCATTTGGATTTTCAATAGAATGTTTTAGTCTTCTCATAATTACTTCTTCTGTACATCTTGGGTCATCTTGTGTAAAAACTGTTTTTATTTTAAATCTTCTTGATAAATTCTTTTTTATTTCTCCATCTTGCATTACACACATTCCTGCTACCATGTATTCTCCAGAAATATTAGATATATCAAATGTTTCAATTTTTCTTGGTAGTTTTTCTAATTTTAAAACTTGTTTTAATTCCATCAAGTTTTCATTTTTGTCTTTTTCTCTATTTTCTAAAGTTACTTTACTGTTCATTTCTGCCATTTCCACAAATCGTAATTTTTCACCTTTTTTTGGTGTTTTTATTTCCACTTTTCTTCCTAAAGTTGTGGATAACCATTGTTCAATTGCCTCTTTATCTTCTATTTCTTCTCTTATCATAATTTTGCACGGAATATTAGGATTTTCTAAATAATATTGCTTAATAAAACCAGATAAAATTTCTTTATCTTCCATATCTTTTAAATCACTATAAAAATAATGCTCTCTTCCTATCATCTTGCTTCCTCTGACAAAGAAAATTTCAATACATACTTGTAATTCTGATTTTGCAATTCCAATAACATCAATACTATTTTCAGATAAGTTTGATACTTTTTGTTTTTCTGATACTCGTTCAATTGCTTGTATTTTATCTCTTATATATGCTGCTTTTTCGAAGTCTAGTTTTTTTGATGCTTCTTCCATTTGCACTTCTAATTCTTTTACTACTTTTTCTATTTTCCCTTCTAGTAAATCTATTATTTCATCAATTTGTTTTCTGTATTCTTCTTTTGTAACATAGCCCATACATGGCGCTAGGCATTTGTTGATATGATAATTTAGGCAAGGTCTTGTTCTTTCTTTTAAATTTTTACATTGACGAATTTTATATTTTTCTTTTATAAATGTTACCATTTCTTTTGCTGCACCTGGATTTGCATAAGGTCCAAAATATTTAGAACCATCTTTAATAATTCTTCTTGTTATAAATACACTTGGATAATCTTGTGATAAGTCAATTTTAATGTATGGATAAGTTTTGTCATCTTTTAATAAGACATTAAATTTTGGTCTGTTTTTCTTGATTAAATTACATTCCAAAATTAATGCCTCTGCTTCATTATCTACTACTATATATTCAAAATGGTCAATTAAACTTACCATTTTTTCAATTCTTGCTGTTTTATTATTTTTTCTAAAATATTGCCTAACTCTATTTTTTAAAGAAATTGCTTTTCCTACATAGATTATATTGTCTTCTTTATCTCTCATAACATAGACACCTGGTTTATTAGGCAATTTTTTTAGTTCTTCTTCGATGTTAAACATATTTACTCCTTTTATTCAATATATCCTATGTATGGCAAGTTTCTGTATTTTTCATTATAGTCTAAACCATAACCTACTACAAATTTGTCTTCAATTTCAAATCCTATGTAGTCTACTTTGATTTCCACTTCTCTTCTAGATGGTTTTGATAGCATTGTTGCTATTTTAAGACTATTTGGGGATTTTTGTTTTAGGTATTGTATTACATGTGATAGTGTTCTTCCTGTATCTATAATATCTTCTACAATAATAACATCTTTTCCTTCAATTGAATCTCTAATATCTTTATTTATTCTAATGTTTCCTGTACTTTCTTTGCCTTTATAACTAGATACATCCATAAAATCAAGCCCTACATCATTTGAAATATTTTCTGCAAGTTCAGCAAGGAACATAACAGAACCTTTTAAAAGCCCAACTAAAACAATTTCTTTTCCTTCATAATCTTTTTCAATTTGTTTTCCTAATTCTCTAATTCTTGCACTCAATAGTTTTTTATCTATTAACACTTTAATATCATCCATTATTTTTATTTATCCCCCTTTTTTATTTCTATTTTTATTTTATATTATCATACTATATTTATTGTTTTTTTTCAATATTTAAGTTGTATTTTAAAAAATCTCCCTAACACATGGGAGATTTCTTATTTTTGGTTAAAATAAATTATTAAATGTTCAATTGTTTTTTTATCTTGCTTAGATAATTTTTCGTATCCTGCTATTGAATATTCTAAACTTTTATTTTCTTTTACATTTAAGTATTCACTAAATATTTGATCTAATGTTACATGAAATAAATTACAAATGCGTATTAAAACTTCATAAGATGGTTTTGCTCTGTCTTGTTCAATGTCACTTACATATCTCACTGATACTTCAATATTTTCTGCTAATTTTTCTTGTGTATAACCATTACTTTTTCTTATCTGCTGTATGTTTTTACCAATTCTAATAATGCTTGATTTTTTCATAATTTATCTCCTATTTTTTTACTTTTTGTTTATCTTATCAAATTTTTTTATCCTAATAAATGAACTATTATCATGTATTATAGTAATATATTTCTATATATGTTTTATATATTCCTCTAGCATTTTATCAAGTTTTTCCCTTTCAATATTTATTTTATTTTTTTCTTCTTTATTTTCTATCATTTCTTCTATTTTTCTTAATTTATTTGCTATTTGTTCTTTTAATTTTTCAATTTCCATACTACCACCCCTTATTTATTTTTGGTATTTTTCTCTTTTTTATTCTTTATATATTATTTTGTTTTATATGTCAAGTTTTATTTATATATCCTAGTAATATAAAGACATTATAGACTATAAAAAAATTCAATATTTTTCGAATAAAACTTGACAAATTGGCAAATACTGTGTAAAATAATTATTAAAATAAAAAATGATTTACGTTTGTACAATGAAAGCAATTTAGAGAAAACTTAAAAGAGAATAAGGGTCGTCGGCTGAAAGCCCTTTAAGGTCAACCTAAATTTGTGAAACACATTGGAGTAATTTTAATAAAGTGGAAAATTTATTTAATTTTCAAGCTGGGTGGTACCGCGGAAAAGTTTATTTCGTCCCTGCATTAAAATGCATGGGGCTTTTTGTTTGCTCTCATGCAAAAATAAAAGGAGGTTTTTTTAATGAAAGAATATCGAACTTGTACTTGTAATGATATTAGTTTAGATTATGTTGGAAAGAAGGTTAGAATTGCAGGATTTGTGCAAACAATTCGTGATTTTGGAGGTCTTGTTTTTTTAGACATTCGAGATATGTATGGAATAACACAAGTTGTTACTTCAAGTGATGAAAAAGATGTTGATTTTGCATCTCACATTCCTTTAGAATCATGTGTTAGTGTTTATGGAGAAGTTAGAAAAAGAGATGAAGAAACAATTAACCCAAAACTAAAAACAGGGTTAGTAGAAATTCGTATTGAGGATATCACAATTTTAAATAAGAGAACAAAAAATTTACCTTTTGAAATAAATACAAACCAAGAAATTCGTGAGGATTTAAGACTTCAATATCGTTTTCTTGATTTAAGAAATGATAGATTAAAAAATAATTTAATATTAAGAGCTAAAGTAATTCAATTTTTACGAACTCAAATGATTGAGCAAGGTTTTTTAGAGGTTCAAACCCCTATTTTAACTAGTTCTTCTCCAGAAGGTGCTAGAGATTATTTAGTTCCAAGTAGGTTACACCCTGGTAAATTTTATGCTTTACCACAGGCTCCACAACAATTTAAGCAACTACTTATGGTTTCTGGTATTGATAAATATTTTCAAATTGCTCCTTGTTTTCGTGACGAAGATGCAAGAGCCGATAGAGCTCCAGGAGAGTTTTACCAATTAGATATGGAAATGTCTTATAGTACACAAGAAGATGTTTTTGCAGCAATTGAACCTGTTGTGTACAATACTTTTAAAAAGTTTTCTAATAAAAAAATTGCAAAATATCCTTTTCCAAGAATTCCTTATAAAGAATCTATGTTAAAATACGGAACAGATAAGCCAGATTTAAGAAATCCTTTATTTATTATTGATTTATCTGATTTCTTTAAAAAATGTACTTTTAAGCCATTTATTGATAGAACAGTTCGTGCAATTAGAGTTAAAGGTCATCTTTCTAAAGGATTCCATGAAAAAATGCTTGATTATGCAATAAGTATTGGTATGGCTGGGCTTCGGATATTTAGAAGTACAAGAGGATTTAAGTTTTAAAGGTCCAATTGATAAATTTATTCCAGATGACTTAAAACAAGAATTATTAAATTTGGCAGAATTAGAAAAAGATGATACTATTTTCTTTATTGCAGATAGCAAAAAAAGAGCAACAGAACTTTCTGGTCAAATTCGTTCAGAACTTGGAAAAAGATTAAACTTAATTGACGAAAATACTTTTTCTTTTGCTTGGATTATTGATTTTCCAATGTTTGAAGAAGATGAACATGGAAATCTTGCGTTTAGTCATAACCCATTTTCTATGCCACAAGGTGGCTTGGATGCATTGAATACACAAGATCCATTAGAAATTTTAGCTTACCAATATGATATTGTTTGTAATGGAATTGAACTTTCTTCTGGAGCAGTTAGAAACCACGATATTGAAATTATGCTCAAAGCATTTACAATGGCTGGTTATACAGAAGAAGAAGTAAAAACAAAATTTGGCGCTTTATATACTGCATTTCAATTTGGTGCTCCACCTCATAGTGGTATTGCACCTGGAATTGACCGTATGCTTATGCTTTTGACTGATTCTGATAGTATTAGAGAGGTTATTGCTTTTCCATTAAATAGTAAAGCTCAAGACTTAATGATGGGAGCTCCAAGTAATGTAAAACGTGAACAATTAAGAGAAGTTCATATAAGTGAATATACTTAAATATTTAAGTATATTCACTTTTTTCTAATCTTTTTTCTTTCTATTTTCTTCGAATTCTTCCCATGACTTACTAAATGTATGATTTGCAAACATTTCTTTTAATCCTGTAATTTGTTTTAATCTAACAATTTCATCTAGTTCCATTCCTAAATGTTTTGATATTTCTTTTTCTGTCCAACCTTTTTCTGTTAATGTTAAAACTATATGAGACATATCTGCAATTTGATGTGTTCCTCTTGCTCTATTATGCCTAATTGTGCTTGCCATACGGTTTTCTAAGTCTTTATTAATTGTAACAATTGGAACTTCTTTTAAATGAAAATATTCTTTTGCACATCTGTATCTATGAAATCCATCTACTACAGTGTACATATCTCTATCTTTATCATAATATGCTACAATTGGTTGAGTATATCCATCTTCTTCAATGGAATGTCTTAGTAATTTCATTTCTGGTGGAGCTACTTTGTTAGGATTGTAATCATTTGCTTCTACTTTATTTATATCTACCATTTTTACATTTAAAACCGGAAATTCTATTTCGCTCATTTCTTTCACCCTTTTCTAAATTTTATGCTATTTCTTCTTCACTTTCCATATAAATTATTACAAAATTTTTATATCCAGCACCTTCACTTACTTTAAATCCACATTTTTCATAGATTTCTGTATATTTATTTGTTACTGTGCTATACGTAATCTGATTTTCTTTTTTTATTGCCTTTAGTATTTCTTGTAAGCATTGATCTTTTGAGCTATATATGTTTTTTATGATATTTTTATTTATAGATACAAATGCCATTACTTTTCCTTCTTCTATCGCAATATACCATTCTTTACTATCATCATCATAAATCCTATCATTTATCTTTTTTTCAATTGTTCTTGAACCAAAAAATCTTCCCATATATTTATAAAAATCTTCATCTTGATTTGTCATTTTTACAACCATTTTAATTTCCCCCTAACTATAATTTTCTTTTATTATTTTCTTTAAAGTTTTGTCATCTGTTTTTGTTTTTTCATTTAATAAATTATCCCATTTATGAATTAATTCTTTTAATTGTGCATCATCATTTTTTGTTTGTGCAAAAGATAATCTTCTTAAATAAAAATCATTTTTTTCAATTGCTCTTGCTATTCTTCTCCAAGAGATAACCTTTTTTTGGTTTTCTAATTTGCAATCAGCAAAATCCGGTATATTTTTTATATCTACACCATATTTTGTCTTATGCCAAATCATAAATTTTTTAATTTTTCTATAATAATGTAACATTAAATCTTTATTATAGATTCCTATACTTTCTAATAAAAATACGGTATATTCTTGCCAAGACATAAAGTCTGGCTTACAAGATTTTATATTTCCAAGTGCTGTTGATTTACAATATATATTTCCAAAGTTGACTCCGATTTACTCTATTTAATATTTTACCCCAAGTATCATATTCTAAGGCTTTAAATTGATCTAAACCATTTCTTTGGTCATCACCATATGGTTGGCATAGTCTTTGTTCATAAATGCTTACTCCATTTTTGTACATTAATTCGTATATATAATTAAATTTTAAATCTAACTTACTTACTGCTCCCCATATGTCCTCTGTTCTCCAGTCATAAAGTGGGTAAAAATTATATACATTTAGATGCCTATCATTATATTTTATTTTGGTTGTCCAATTATTTCCTTCAAAAGTAAGTTTTCGGTCCTGAAAAGCAATTGTTCGGAATCTATTTAAACTTTCATCTGTCCTAATTCCTATTCCACAGGCTACTTTGTCTTTGTATTTTTTTAAATACCAATCAGCAAATTGAATAATAAATTCTTCAAATTCTTCACCTTTTTTAAACCAATCAAAAGGACAATTATGTATGTTAATACTATCTTCTGGTAAGTTTCTAATCCATAAATGTTTGCTTTCTTCTTCCCAACAAATCCATTTTGGTTGCAATACAGAAACTGCATTTCTTAATGCTATTGGTAGTGCAATATGATAAAAATCTCTTATTTGAGATAATGTTTTTATTTCCTCTACATGTTCTATTGTATATCGATATTGTGCTTCTAAATCAATATATAAGATATCAAATTTTTTTCCCATTTCTTTTGCTACTTTATTTGCTAGTTGGACCATTACAGAACTGTCTTTTCCACCACTGAAACTGAAATATATATTTTCAAAATTTTCAAATATAATTTTTAGTCTGTCTATTGCTGCATCTAGTACATTTTTTTCTAAATATTTTTTTGGCATATAACATTTCCTCTTTTCATTATTTAGAATTATATCATTTTTAGTATACCCTGTAAAGTTTTGCCAAAAAAAAAGAGATTATTTTATTAAATAATCTCTTCTATGAATTCATATATTTATATTCTTATATAAACATTTTATTTTTTGTTTACTAAATCTTTTAATGCTTTACCAGCTTTGAATACTGGAGCTTTAGATGCAGGTATTTTGATTTCTTCCTTAGTTTGTGGGTTTCTACCTTTTCTAGCTGCTCTTTTTCTTACTTCAAAAGATCCAAATCCAACTAATTGAACTTTCTCTCCTTTTTTTAATGCGTTTGTTACTACTTCTACAAATGCGTTTACTGATTCTTCAGCTGCTTTTTTTGTAGATCCTGTTTTTGCAGCCATTGCTGCGATTAATTCAGCTTTGTTCATTTAAATTACCTCCTATAAGATTTAAAGTTTTTATGTACTTTATTGCTTGAACAACTGCAATAATGTACTTCTATTTAACTTTATTCGCCAAAAATACTGAAAATCCTTCTTTTTTTTATTTTTTTTCATAAATTTTTAGTTTTTCCAATACTTTAAAGATTTTGTTTCCTCCTGGTAACATTTCTATTTCTTCTTTTGATAAAACCTTCAATGCTATAATTGCCAATGCATATACGATAACTGCAATCACAATTGATAGTATTGTTGCCAATTTTTCAGCAATTATTCCAGAAAAAATTATATAACTAAAATATGAACAAATTCCCATCATTGTTACTGCTAAAATTGGTTTTATTGCAAATTTTGAAAAAGTTAAATTTAGTTTTATTGTCTTTCGCAAAACTGTTATAGCAATTGTAAATGCTACCATATGGCAAGCAACTGATGCTATAGCAGCTCCGGTGTACTCCTATTTGTGGTATAGGAACTAAAATTAGGTTTAATATCAGTTTTACAATAACACCGGCATCCCATTGAAATTGTAGGTACTATTAATTTTCCATAGCCTTGCAGTGCTCCATTTATAGTTTGATCCATCATGACAAATAAAATTTCAAATGCACTAATTTGTAATACAGATGCTCCTGCTGCTGCATTTGGAAATAGTAAATTTAAAATTGGTCCTGCAAATAAACACATTCCTACCGTACATGGGATTCCTATTAACATTGATGTTAGTAAAGAAAATGATGTTTTTTCTTTTATTTCTTTATTATCTTTTCTTGCTTTAGCAGCTGAAATTGCTGGTACTAAAGCTGTTGCAAACGCTACATTTATAGACATTGGCAGAGTAATTAATGTGTCTACTTTTCCACTTAAAATTCCATATTGGCTAAGTGCCATTTCCTCTGACATAAATTGTTTTAAACTACGCACAACTGTAAATGAATCTATGTTTTTATTAATTGAAGACATGATTGCAGTTAATGCAATTGGTATTGATACAATTAATATTCTTTTGATAATTGTTTTTACTCTTTCGTATTTATAATTTACAGTTTGTTTTATTTCATTTGCAATTTCTTTTGTTCTAGTTTTATAGTATAAATATAAATATCCAAATCCTGCAAAAGTTGCAAGTGTAGTAGCTAATGTTGCTCCTCCTGCCATCCACATAGTTGATACATTTGAAATAATTGCAACTATTTCTACTAATATAATAGTAAGTGTTGTCTTAAATATTTGCTCTATTGTTTGAGATCTAGCTGTTGCTCTAATGCTTTGCCTTGCATTAAAATATCCTCTCATAACAGATGATATTGCAACAAAGAATATAGCAGGTGACAAAGCAACTAATGTCATTTCCGCTTCTGGTATTTGTAACCAGTATGTTGCAATCATGTGTGCACCTAAGAACAACATTAAACTACCTATTAAACCAATTATTGCAAAAGTTGCAAATGCAATTTTAAAAATTCTGTGTCCACCTTTATAATCTCCTACTGCTATTCTTTCTGATACCATTTTAGATATTGCATTTGGTACTCCTATTGAGGATATTGTAAGTAGCATGGCATAAATTTGATATCCTGCTGCAACAATTCCATTTCCTTTATCTCCAAAACCTTCTCTATTTGTTAAATATAAAACATATACTAGACCTAATAATTTTATTAATACTTGTGAAAATATTAAAGTCATTACCCCTTGCATAAAGGTCTCTTTTTTACGCATTATATCACTCCTTGCAATTTATTTCTCCCTATTTTATTTTACTTCTATATTATAAATTTAATTACTAAATTATTCAATACTTTTTAAAGATTTAAAAAACTTTTAATTATTTTCATATAATAATTAAAAGTTTTTTCATTTATTTATATTATAAGGCGGTATCAATATTTGGTAATATTTGTTTTTTTCTTGATACAACACCTTCTAAAAAGACTTTATCATTTTCTAATTCTTTTCCAAATGCTTTTTTTATTACCTCTTGCTTATTTCCGAAGTGCTATAATTTCTGAATTACTATTTAAAATATCTGTTATTGTAAATACAAATAAGTCTAATCCTTTTTCATCTATTTCCTTTTTTATTGTTTCTTTTAATTCATCTTCCCTTTTTAGTACATCTTCAATTGATACAGTATTTACTTGTGCAATGACATATTTTGTATTACCCTTGCTTAAACTTTTAGCATCTAAATTAATTAATTGTTCTGGTGTAAAGTCATTTAAATCGGTTCCTGCTTTTAACATTTCTAAACCATATTTATTTACATCTATATTGGCTATTTTAGATAATTCTTCACATGCTTTTTTGTCTTCGCCAGTGCAAGTTGGTGATTTAAATAATAAAGTGTCTGAAATGATTGCAGAAAGCATTAATATTGCTTCTTTTTTTTCAATTTGCATATTTTCTTCTTTAAATTTTTTATAAAGAATTGTTGATGTACAACCTACTGGTTCTGCACGATAGTATAATGGGTCTTTTGTTTGGAAATTAGCAATTCTATGATGGTCTATTACTGTTTCAATAATTGCATTTTCTATTCCTTCTGCACTTTGATTGAATTCATTGTGATCAACTAGAATTACTTTTTGTCCTTCTTCTAATTTTTCAATTAATCTAGGTGGCAAAATTCCTAAATAATTTAAAACATATTCTGTTTCTTTGTTTACATTTCCTAATCTTACTGCTTCTACATCAAGACCTAAATTTTTATTAAATTTTTCCATTACTAAACTAGAACAAATTGAATCTGTATCTGGATTTTTATGTCCAAAAATTAAAACTTTATTTTCCATTTTTTTCTCCTTCTATTTTTAATTTCTTTTCAATTATATTTTCTTTTTTATTTATTGTCAACGTTTTTTATTATTTCTTCAAGTTCTTCTTTTGAAAATTCATACTTTTTATTGCAAAAATGACATACTATTTCTGCTTTTCCTTCTTCTTCTATAATATTTTTTATTTCTTCTTTTCCAATGCTAATTAATACGTCCTTCATATGTTCTTTTGAGCAGTCACATTCATAAATAGGTGTTATTTTTTCTTCTATTATTTGAACATTATCATCACCTGTTATTTTTTTAGCTATTTCTTTTAATGTTAATTTTTCATCTAGCATTTTTGATATAGCTCCTGCTTTAAATATTGCTTGCTCTACTTTTGATATTTCTTCCTCTGTGCTATCTGGCATAGGATTTATTAAATATCCTCCTGCTGATTTCACCCCTTCTTTATTTACTAAAACTCCTAATGCAACTGCAGAATTTCTTTGCTCAGAATTTACAAAATAATTTGCAAAATCTTCTGCAATTTCTCCAGAAGTAAGTGGAGAAATTCCTACATATGGATCTTTTAATCCTATATCTTTAATAACATTTATATATCCTTCGAATCCTACAGCGCCTCCTACATCTAATTTTCCGAATTCATTTAATGGTATATCTACTTGTGGATTTGCTATTGTTCCTTTTACTTTTGGATAATTGTTTGCTGTAACTAACATCATTCCAATTGGTCCATTTCCTTTTATTTGAATGGTTAGTTTATCTTTTTTGTTTTTCATTTCTGTTCCCATTATAGTTGCAATTGTTAGTAATCTTCCAAATGCTGCTGTTGCAACTGGGCTTAAGTCATGTATATTTCTTGCTTTTTCTACTAAGTTTGTTGTTTCTGCACATATTACTGATATTTTTCCGTTATGAGCTAAAAATTTTATTATTTTGTCTGACATTTAAATTCTCCTTTTTTACATTTAAATCTTCTTTATTTTTATAAAGATAATCAGTTTTATTGGTTTTTATTATTTTAAATTTATTGTTATCATATTGCAGAATGCTAATAGCTGCATTGTTTTGGCTATATGCAGACAAATCCTTATAATTCTTACAGTTTAGAATAGTTTTAAAGAAAGATAGAATAGCACATCCATGTGAACAAACTAAAACTGTTTTGCCTTTGTTGTCTTCTGCAATTTTTGTCATACATCGTTTCATACGTTGCTCAACTTCTTGATTGCTTTCTCCTTCTGGAATTTCAATGAATTGATTAAATTTTATTTTATTTTGCATGATTTTTGGATTTATTTTATTTACATTATCCCATGTCATTCCATCATATATTCCAAAATCTCTTTCCATTAAGTCTTTACAAGTTATAATATTTAAATTTAAATACTTTGCTATTGGTTTAATTGTTTCAATACATCTTGTTGACGGACTAGAATATATATTATCTATTTTATATTTTTTTAATTCTTCGTTTAATTTTTGTACCATATCTTCTCCATCTTTTGTTAGTTTAAAATCCGTCCTACCTGCTAATGCATTCATTGCGTTTCCTTCGCATTGTGCATGTCTAACTAAAAAGATACTGGTCATAAGAGAATAATTCCCCCTTAATTTATTTATTCTCATCTTCTATTAATTTATAATTTCTTTTTGGTAATGTTGGTGAAAGTTCATTATTTTCCATCGCTTTAAGAATAATATCTATTCTATTTGGAATACTTAAGGTTTCATTTTTTATAAAACTTAATATGTATTTTTTGTATTCATCTTGTGTTATTTCATATAATTTCATCATATAATATAACATTTTATACATATCTGAACATCTTCTTACATTTGGTGTGGACATGATACTTCCTGGTCTGTTTCTATAATATTTGAAAATTGGAAATTCTCCATAACTTAGTTTGTTTGATAGTATGGTTGCTTGCATTGAATAAATCATGTCTTCATAGTACATATCTTCTTTAAATACAATATTATTTTCCTTTAAAAATTTGGTTTTCCAGCATTTACTTGGAACGCCAAAAAAAACATCACAAGTTAATCTAGCTTCTTTAGTAGAATTTTCTTTGTTTGATAGATATAACTTGTTATCTCCTCCTACATATTGTACTCCAAAAAAAGCAACATCTGGATTATCTTTTTCTATGATTTGATTTATTTTTTCTAGGGTATTTGCATCATACATTTCATCATCGCCATCTAAATATAATATAAAACTACCTTTTGCTAATTTTACCCCTATATTTCTAGATGCACCTAAACCTTTATTTTCTTTGTTATCAACTACTACTACATTATTTGCTTCATATTTTTTCATTTCTAATAAAGTATTATCTATAGATCCATCATTTACCAATATTAGTTCATAATTTTTGAAGGTTTGTTTTAATACGCTCTTTATTGCTCTTTTGATATATTTTTCTATATTATATCCACATATTATTATGGAGTATTTTATATTATTTTCTTCCACAGAGACATTCCTCCTCCTCCTCGAGTATTCCTTTAGATATCTGGATAATTATACCATAACGTTATAAAATTGTCAATTATTGGATTTCTTAAAATTTCCTTTATTTTTTGCGTGTTTTAGCCGAATAAAAGTTGCTAAATTTATAGCAACTTTTGGCTTTTTTTATATTTATTTTACTGATGTATTTGGAACATATCCTTTCCTTCTCCACATACTGGGCAAACCCAATCTTCTGGTAATTCTTCAAATGGAGTTCCTGGTTTAATTCCAGCCTTTTCATTTCCTGATTTTGGATTATATATGTATTTACAACTAATACATTCGTATTGTCTTGCTTCTCCTTTTTCTGTTTGAAAACTTTTGTATCCTAATGCTATTGCTATAATTACCATTAGTAAAAATGATAGTGCTTTCCAAATTCCACTTTCTAAAATAATTATTGCAAATAATCCACATGTTGCACCAATTCCATATAAAATAATAACTGCTTGTTTTTGGCTAAATCCTCTTGCTACTATCATATGATGTAAGTGTCCTTTATCTGCTTTAAAAATTGCTTTAATAGATTTGCCTTTAATTAATCTTCTAATGATAGCCCATATTGTATCAAATATTGGTAAGCCTAATGCTACTAATGGTAATACAATTACAGCTGCAGTGTATGTTTTTGCTATTCCAAGTATAGATATAATTGAAAGTGAAAATCCTAAAAAGTTTGAGCCTGTATCTCCAATAAAAGTTTTAGCTGGTGCAAAATTGAATGGTAAAAATCCAACTAGGGCTCCTGCTAATGCTGTAATTAATAATACTGAAATTATTGGTGAGCCATTTAATACAAATATGATTAATAGCGAAATTGATGAAATTACTGAGATTCCTGCAGATAGGCCATCTAATCCATCAATTAAATTTATAGCATTTGTTACTCCTACAATCCATCCTATTGTTAATAAAATAGAAAATGCTTCTTTTAATTCATATGTGTTTAAAAAGCCTAATGTTATTTCATCTATCCTTATTCCAAACCCAACTGCGACAATGGCAGCTAATATTTGTGCTGCTAATTTTACAATTGGTTTTACTCCTTTTATATCATCAATTACACAAACAATACTTATAATTATGATTCCAATTAACATTCCAATTAGCTTCATTCCATATTGCTCTGCTCCAAATAAGTCTATTTTGTGTTCCATACTCATTACGATTAATAAATATACTACAGCAACAATTGAACCTAATATAACTGCTGGTCCACCAAATTTAGGCATACTTTTATTATGTGCTCTTCTTCCTTCTTTTTCTTCACTTACTGCTCCTACTTTTTTTGCTATTTTTATTGTATAGGGTGTTGTTACAAAAGTTACAATAAATGCCAGTAGAAAAGCAATTGCTATATCTCCCCACATAATTTTTGCCTCCTATTTCATGTTTTCATCCTCAATTTGTTTTATTAATTTTATTCTTTCTTCATGTCTTCCACCTTCATATTCTGTTGCAAGCCACATCCTTAAAATACATATTGCTTCATTTGTTGTTACATCATCTGCTCCTATTGCTAAAATGTTGCTATCGTTGTGTAATCTAGCATATTTTGCTGTATATTCATTGTGACAAGGTGTACATCTAATTCCTCTAAATTTGTTTGCACAAATAGCCATTCCCATTCCAGAACGACAAATTAAAATTCCTTTTTCACTTTTTTTAGATTGTACTTCTTTTGCAACTTCTTTTGCAATGTTTGGATAGTCTACTCTTTCTTCTGACATACATCCCATATCTTTATATTGTATTTGTTTTTCTTCTAAATATTTTTTTATTTCTTCTTTTAATCTATAACCACCATGGTCACTTCCTATTGCTATCATTCTAACACTTCCCTTCTTGCTTACAATATATCATAAATTATTTTCTATTACAATAATTATTTTGAATTTTACTTGCTTTTTATTAAAAAATATGGTAAAATAGCATATGTTATAGTGTAATATAGACTAAGGGGAGGTGCAATAAAAAATGCCAAATATTAAATCAGCTAAAAAAAGAGTTCAAATTATTGAAAAGAAAACTTTAAGAAATAATATGATAAAATCTGGATATAAATCAGCTGTTAGAAAATTTGAGGAGGCTTTAAATGCTGGAAAAATTGAAGAAGCAAAAACACTTCTTTCAGAAGCAACAAAGAAAATTGATCAAGCATGTACAAAAGGTGTTATTGTAAAAAACACAGCAGCTAGAAAGAAATCTAATTTATCAAAAAAATTAAATGCAGCTATGGCTTAAGCAAAAATAAAAATTATGCATAGTTTTTATTAAGGTTCACAACAATTGATTGTGAACCTTTTTTAGGTATATTTTAAGCCAAGTATTTCCATTGTTTTTACTTTTTTAAAATGTTATGATTAATATATATAGGTTGGTGATTTTATGTTAAAAAATTTAATTAATACTTTTAAAGAACTTGATAAATTAACCTTTAAAATTATGAAATATGGGTTAAAATTTTGTTTTGCAATTTGCATTTTATCAGCTATAATATTGGGTACATATAATTTATTTGGTTTGTCACCTTTTTTATATTATATAGGTATTTCTTTGCTTAGAATTAGCATTATTTTTAGTATCGAGTTTATTATTTGTGGCTTGGTTGTAGATGGAATAAAAAAGCAAGCAATTTAAAAAATTGTCGCTTTGGCGACAATTTTTATTTATTTAACTCTTCTAAGAACATTTTGTTTAACATTTGAGGATTTGCTTTTCCTTTTGTTTCCTTCATTGCTTGGCCTACTAAAAATCCTAATGCTTTATCTTTTCCACCTTTATAATCTATTATTGATTGTGGATTTGCTTCTAAAATTTTAAGTACTACTTCCTTAATTGCTCCTTCATCAGATATTTGAATCCAGCCTTTTTCTTTAATAATTTCTTCTGGGTCTCTTGGATTTTCAAATAATTCTACTAAAACTTTTTTTCCTATACTTGAGCTAATAGTTCCATTATCAATCAAAGTAACTAATTTTCCTAGTTGTTTGCTATCAAATGGTATTTCTATTGGTTCAATTTCTGTCTCGTTTAAAATTCTTGATATATCAGATATAATCCAATTATTTACTGCTTTTGGGTTATTACATATTTTACTTGCTTCTTCAAATAAATCTGATAAATATTTTGATGATGTTATTATATTTGCATCTTTTTCTGATAATTTATATTCTTCTAAATATCTTTGTTTTCTGCTTTCTGGTAGTTCTGGCAAATTATTTTTTATGTTTTCAATATATTCTTCTGATAACTTAATTGCAACTAAATCTGGGTCTGGAAAATATCTATAATCTTGTGCATCTTCTTTGTCTCTCATAGAAAATGTTTTTCCAGATACATCGTCCCATCTTAATGTTTCTTGCTCAACTTTTCCGCCTTCTTCTAAAATATCAATTTGCCTATCTGCTTCATATTCAATTGCTCTTGTAATACTTCTAAATGAGTTCATGTTTTTCATTTCTGTACGGGTTCCAAATTTTGTTTCTCCTTTTTTTCTAACAGAAACATTTACATCTGCTCTAAGAGAACCCTCTTGCATTTTACAATCTGATACTTCAATATATTCCAAAATAGATTTTAATTTTTTCAAATATTTTTCGGCCTCTTCGCTACTACGAAGGTCTGGCTCTGATACTATTTCAATTAATGGTACTCCGAGCTCTATTTAGGTCTACTAAACTTCCTCCTCCAAATTCATCATGATTTAACTTTCCTGCATCTTCTTCTATATGAATTCTTGTTAATCTAATTTTCTTTTTTCCTTCTTCTGTTTCAATTTCTACATACCCATGCTCACATAAAGGTTTATCATATTGTGAAATTTGATATGCTTTTGGAAGATCTGGATAAAAATAGTTTTTTCTATCATTTTTACTATCTCTTGCAATTTCACAATTAGTTGCTAAGCCCGCTTTTACTGCATATTCAACAACTTTTTCATTTAATACTGGCAAAGTTCCTGGCATTGCCATACAAATAGGGCATGTATGGGTATTAGGTTCTGCTCCAAATTCTGTTGGGCAAGAGCAAAATATTTTTGTTTTGGTTGAAAGTTCACTATGTACTTCTAACCCTATTATTACTTCATAGTCTTCTTTTGACATTTATTTTCCTCCTTAGGTGTTTTTTGGGACGGGGTAAAAAAACACCTTTTTTATATTTTCACTTTTTTATATTTTCGTTTTGGGTGTTTTTTTGCCCCGTCCCAAAAAACACCTATTCTATTATTTTATAAGCATATTTCCATGCTAATATTCTTTTTACTGCTTTATTAATTACATCTTCTGCAATTTTTCCATTATTTACAGCTGTAACTACTTCTTGTTTTTGTTTTGCAAAGTCTGATGATATAATCATGTCATTTCCTGCTAAAACTGCTTGTACTGCTGCTTCTCCATTTTCTACATATGTTTTAACAGCTTCCATTGCTAAATCATCTGTCATAACTATTCCTGTAAAGCCTAAATCTTCTCTTAAAATTTTGTGTACTTTTTCAGATAGAGAAGCTGGTTTTTCGCTATCCATACATTTTACAACATTATGGCTAACTAATACTGTTGGTCCATTTGCTCCTATTCCTGATTTGAATGGTAAAAAGTCAGAAGTTTCAAATGTTGTATAAGGTCTTTCATCAATTGCAATTCCAGTATGTGTATCAACATTGTTTCCATAGCCTGGAAAATGCTTCATTGTTGATATCATTCCAGATTGGTTCATTGTTTTTATTAATTCAGATACATATGTTGCTGTTTTTTCTGCTCCTCTTCCATAAGCTCTTTGATATATAAAGTCCGAACTAGATGTTGGAACATCTACTACTGGAGCCAAGTTCATATTAAGCCCTATACTTTTTAATAAATCTGATTTTTCTTTTGAGTCTTCTAATATTAATGGCAATTGTCCTTGTTGCCATAGGCTTTGTGGTGATAAAAATTTTGTAGTTCTAAATGCTGGGTGGTTACTTACTCTTACTACTGTTCCACCTTCTTCATCTACTGCAAGTGCCATTTTTATTTTACTACTTGCTTGACAATTGTTTATTTCTGCAAGCATTGATGTTTTTGTTTTATCATCAAAATCTCTACTAAATAGCACATATCCTCCTGGATTTTGTGTTTTTATTTCATTAATTACTCCACTTTCTGAATATCTTGCTAAAAACATTTGTCCTACTTTTTCTTCTAATGTCATAGTTTTTAATAAGTTTTCAGCTTTTGTATAATATTCTGAAAATATTCCATCTTCTAAAGTTGTTTCTTTTGTAGTAGTTGTTGTTTGTGGTGGTGCTGTATTTCCTTCTTGTGATACTGTATTTTCTGTTACTTCATTGTTTGTATTCGTGGAATTTTCTTCTATATTATCTTCTACTTTTGCAATGCTATTTGCATCTGTTTCTTTACTTTTTTCAACCCCAAATGGATTAATTACAAATAATACTACTGCACTAATTACTAATACTAGTAATATGATAAGTAAAATTTTATTTAATATTTTTGATTTTCCTTCATTTTCTCCCATAAAAAACACCTCTTATTCCATTATTTATTATTTTTATTTTTTAAATTCTGGCTTATAAGTTTCTCTGAATTTTACTGCTTGCTCAAATGTATATGCTGCATTTAAAATTGTTTCTTCACAAAATCTGTTTCCTATTAATTGCATTCCTATTGGCATTTTCTCTTTATCTACACCACATGGAATAGATATTCCTGGAAGTCCTGCAATATTAACAGAAACTGTACAAATGTCTGCTAAATACATTTCTAAAGGATTGTTTGATTTTGTACCTATATCAAATGCTACTGTTGGTGATGTTGGAGTTAATATGATATCATATTTTTCGAACCCTTTGTTGAATTCATTCATAACTAATGTTCTTACTTTTTGTGCTTTTTTGTAATATGCATCATAGTATCCTGATGATAATACATATGTTCCAAGTATTATTCTTCTTTTTACTTCTGCTCCAAATGCTTCACTTCTTGTTTTTTTGTATAATTCTTTTAGATTTTTAAATTCAGGTGTTCTATATGTATAGCGGATACCATCAAATCTGCCTAAGTTTGAACTTGCTTCTGCACAGGCAATTATATAATAAGTTGCCAAAGCATAATTTGCTACATCTAATGAAAATTCTTCAATTTCTGCTCCTAAATTTTTATAAACTTCAATTGATTTTTCTAATGCTTCTTTTACTTCTGGATTTATACCTTCTCCAAAAAATTCTTTTGGAACTCCTATTTTTAAACCTCTTACATCATTTTTTAAGGCTTTTGTATAATCTACCTTTGGTCTATTTGCTGATGTTGAATCTTTTTCATCATGACCTGCAATGAGATTTAATAACATAGCACAGTCTTGCACATCTTTAGTTATTGGCCCAATTTGGTCTAAAGATGAGGCAAATGCAACTAAACCATATCTTGATACTAGTCCATAGGTTGGTTTTAATCCTACTACTCCACAAAAACTTGATGGTTGTCTAATTGATCCTCCTGTATCTGAGCCAAGTGCCCATGGTACCATGTTTGCTGCTACTGCTGCTGCACTTCCTCCTGATGATCCTCCTGGTACTTTGTTTAGATTCCATGGATTTTTTGTCTTTTTAAAATATGAGTATTCTGTTGAACTTCCCATTGCAAATTCATCCATGTTTAATTTTCCTAAATTTATAATATTTTCTTTTTCTAATTTTTCTACTACTGTAGCTGAGTATGGAGCAACAAAATTTTCTAACATTTTAGAACTACAAGTTGTTTTTACTCCTTTTGTACACATATTGTCTTTTATTCCAATTGGAATTCCAGTAAATTCTCCTTGTATTTCTCCTTTTTCTTGCTTTTCTTGAATTTCTTTTGCTTGTTCTAAAGCACTATCTGTTAATAATGTTACAAAGGCTTGCACATCTTTCTCTTTTTCGTTAATTCTATCACAGTATGCCTTTGTTATATCTGTTATTGTCAATTCTTTACTTTTTAATTTTTCTTGCAATTCATGTACTGTTAATTCAGTAATATCCATTATTTTTATTCCTCCTTAATGTTTATTATTTTAAAGAACTTTTGGTATTTTGAACATATTTTGCTCTTTTGCTACGGCATTTTGCAATAGAGCTTCATTGTCTTCGAATATTTTTACTTCATCTTTTCTAAACACGTTTTGTGCTTCATTTGCGCCTATAGTTATGTCTAAATCTTCTACGGGTGCACTGTTTACAATATTTGCAAAGTTTAAAATATCTTGCAAATTTAATAAATAGTTATCAATTTCGTTTTCTTCTATATTTAAATGTGCTAAATTCGCTATATGCAGAATTTCTTCTTTGCTTACTTTCATTTTTGATCACTCCTATATTCATTTGCTTATTATTATATCCTTTTTCTTCCAAAAAAACAAGCCTATTTTAGGCTTGTTTTTTTGTTTTTTTATTTTTTTTATTTTTTTTATTTTTTTATTTTAATTCTACAACTGCTCCAACTTCAGCAAATTTTGCTTTTAAGTCTTCTGCTTCTTCTTTAGAAAGTCCTTCTTTAACTGTTTTTGGTGCTCCATCTACTAAGTCTTTTGCTTCTTTTAATCCTAATCCTGTAGCATCTCTAACTACTTTGATAACTTTGATTTTTTGATCTCCTGCTTCTGCAAGTACTACATCATATGATGATTTTTCTTCACTAGCAGCTCCTTCTGCAGCTCCTCCTGCTGCTGGTGCAGCAGCTGCTACTGCAGATACTCCATATTTTTCTTCAATAGCTTTTACTAAGTCTGCTAATTCAACAACTGTTAAGCTATCGATTTCTTCAATTAATTTTTCTATTTTTTCCATTTTAAAAATCCTCCTAATTTATTTTTAATTTATTATTCTGCTGATTCAGTTTTTTCTTCATCAGCTTTAGTTTCTTCAGCAGTAGCTACTGCTGGTTCTTCTGCTACAGTTTCTGTAGCTTCTTGTTTTGCTTCTGGCTTTGTTTCTTGTTCTACTTCTTGTTTTGCTTCGTCAGTTGCTTTTTCTTCAGTCTTTGCTTCTGTTGTTTTTTCTTCGCTAGATACTTCTGCTTTTTCTTCTTGATTTTCTTCAACAGGTGCTTCTGTTTTAGCAACTTCTTCTACTTTTTCGCTAGACACTTCTTTTTGTTTTCTAACTTCTTCAAGTGCAACAGCAATTTTTGAAATATTTCCAAGTAATGCACCAGCAAGCATTGATAATAATGTTTCTCTTGATGGTAATTTTGCAAGTGTTATGATTTCTTCTGCTGTCATAACTTTTCCATCAATTATTCCACCTTTAATTGTGTAATATTCATTATCTTTGCTAAATTTGTATATTACTTTTGATGCTTCCAAATAATCACCAGCACTTATAATAACTGCTGTTGGTCCTTCTAATTTATCATCTAAACCTTCTAGACCACATTCTGCTAATGCTCTTTTTGTAATATTATTTTTTATAATACTATATTTTGCACCAACATTTCTAATATCTTTTCTTAAAGTAGTATCATCAGTTACATTGATTCCTCTGTAATCTGTTAGAAGTATTAATTTAGCGTCTTTCATTTCTTCTGCTAATTTACTTACTTCTTGTTTCTTTTGATTAATAATTGTTTCACTTGCCATTTTGTTTTTTCACCTCCTAAAATATTTCTTTATTTATATAAAAATAAATAACACTTTTTCTAGTCCCTTTTTTCCGAGGTACTATAAAAAAGTGCTATTGTTGTATACACTATTATTTTACCTCGGTAGGACTTACCTTTTTGCCTACTGTCTTTGGCTAATTTTTATTTTTTATTTTTGGTCAATGAAAATTCCAGGTCCCATTGTTGTAGCAATTGATACACTCTTGATGTATTGTCCTTTTGCTGCAGCTGGTTTTGCTTTGATGATTGCATTCATTATAGTTTCATAGTTTTCTAATAGTTTATCTGCTCCAAATGAAACTTTTCCAAATCCTAAGTGAATAATGTTTGTTTTGTCTAAACGATATTCTACTTTACCAGATTTGATTTCACTAATTGCTTTTGTTACATCCATTGTAACTGTTCCTGATTTAGGGTTTGGCATTAATCCTTTTGGTCCTAATACTTTACCTAATCTTCCTACAACACCCATCATATCTGGAGTTGCAACGATAACATCATAGTCAAACCAGTTTTCATTTTGAATTTTTGGTATTAATTCTTCTGCTCCAACAAAGTCAGCTCCTGCTTTTTCAGCTTCTTCTGCTTTTGGCCCTTTAGCAAATACTAATACTCTTTGTGTTTTACCTGTACCATGTGGAAGTACTACTGTACCTCTAACTTGTTGATCTGCATGTTTAGAATCTACTCCTAATTTTACATGTAATTCAACTGTTTCATCAAATTTTGGTTTTGGCATTTTTTCAATTAGCTCTAATGCTTCTTTTGCATCATATTGTTTTGTTTTGTCAACTAATTTGATGCTTTCTGCGTATCTTTTTGATACTTTCATTTTCTTTTACCTCCTTTGGTTTTAACGAGCATTTTTATACTCTCCCAATAAATTTATAATAATTAAAAATTATTACCTAAAATATTTTTATTCTACAACAACTACGCCCATAGAACGTGCTGTTCCTTCTACCATGCTCATAGCAGTTTCTATAGATGCTGCATTTAAGTCTGGCATTTTTTGTTCTGCAATTTCCTTTACTTGTGCTTTTGTTATTTTTGCAACTTTATCTTTGTTTGGTTTTCCAGAACCTTTTTCAATTTTGATTGCTTTTTTTATTAATACTGCTACTGGTGGTACTTTTGTGATAAATTCAAATGATTTGTCTTGATATACTGTAATTACTACTGGTATAATCATTCCTGGTTGATTTGCTGTTCTATCATTGAATTCTTTTACAAATTGCATAATGTTTACACCACTTGAACCTAATGCTGGACCAACTGGTGGAGCAGGTGATGCTTTTCCTGCTTCTATTTGTAATTTAATAATATTTGATATTTCTTTCTCTGCCATTTTTATGGCACCTCCCTATTTTATTTTTTGTACTTGTGAAAACTCTAATTCTACTGGTGTTTCTCTTCCAAACATAGATACTAAAACTTTCACTTTGTGTTTTTCAGTATTTATTTCTTGAACTGTACCTACAAATCCTTCGAATGGACCATTCATTACTTGTACTTGTTCATTTACTTCGTAATCTACATTTACTGGAATATCTTCAAATCCCATGTTTCTGATTTCTTCATCGGTTAATGGAATTGGATCTGTTCCAGACCCTACAAATCCTGTAACTCCTCTTGTATTTCTTACTATATACCAAGATTGCTCTGTTACAATCATTTTTATTAATACATAACCTGGGAAAACTTTTCTTAAATTTGCTTTTCTTTTTCCATCTTTGATTTCTATTTGTTCCTCCATTGGCACAACTATATCAAAGAAAAAGTCTTCTAATTCACGATTTTTTATTGTTTTTTCCAAGTCTGCTTTTACTTTGTTTTCATAACCAGAATATGTATGTACAACATACCATCTAGCTACGTTATCATAATCTTTTTGAGACATTCGTGTTTAGCCTCCTTTTTTGTTCTATTTATTCTGCATTGTTTTCAGTTGTTGTATTTGTTTCTTCACTATTATTTTCTGAGTTGCTATTTTCTTCACTTTGATTAGTTTCTTCGGTTCCTTCACCATCTGTTGTTGTGTTAGTAGCATCATCAGTTGTTGTATTATTGTCTGTTGTCTCATCTGTTGTTTCATTTGTTGTTTCGTTATTTACAACTATTTCTTTTATTTTATCTACTCCTTGTTTATTTAAGGTTTCGAATATGACATCTAATACAAATACAATTACTGATGTGATAATAACAATTGTTATAACTGCTATTGTGTTATTAAGTAGTTGTTTTGGTGTTGGCCAATTAACTTTTTTTAATTCTGCTTTAAAGTCTTTGAAAAAACTTTTTTTGTTTTTACTATTTTCTTTTTTCGCTTCTTTTTTAGCCATTTTATTTCCTCCTTAAATAGCTTATTCACTATTTAGTTTCTTTGTGTGTTGTACGTTTTTTGCAAAATTTACAATACTTAACTATTTCTAATCTGTCTGTATTATTTCTCTTGTTTTTTGAAGTCATGTAATTTCTTCTTTTACATTCTGTACATTCTAAGGTTATATTTTCTCTTGGTCCTTTTGCTGCCATATGAATAACACCTCCGTATTTTTATTACTTTTTGAAACGATGTGAGTATATGTCCGTAATAACATATACTTGAACATTCTACCACTTTTTTCTAACTGTGTCAATGCTTTTAGTCAATTTTATCTATTTTTTTGGTCTATTTTATTTCAATATAAAAAATCCTAAGCAATATGTAATAATAGATATTGCCTAGAATTTTGGGATTTTATATAATTTTTAATTTTTTTCTTAAGTGCTACGCGCCGGGCAAGACTACACGGAAGGAACCGTAGCGGCTACCAGAACCAGTGTCGTCGTCCGCGCAGAACATACCGGAATTTACGCCAACCTCGTAACTACCTCCACGCTCGAAGAACGGAGCACTCGAGTTAGCGAAGTAAGAATAGGTATTATTCCATGCGTAATTACTTCCTTTGTATACTTCATATGTTGCATCTCCTGGATAGTATTTTTCATATGTTGGTGTACTACTATCGTCATTTTCTTGTGATATATACTTTGTTGCATATTTTGTACTTGGATTTGTTGGTGCTGCAAATGAACTTCCATATTGTGCTTCATAATCAGTACTGCCTACTTTATCATTAAATGCTGCTACGCGTTCATATGTTCCTCCACTTAAATCATATACTCCATATATATTTCCTGTTGAACTTGCTAGTTGTCCTTTTGTTCCGTCATATTTTTGCTCACTGGTTGCAGCACTATATGAATAGTCACTTTCTCCACTTCCCATTCCTGTTATATATTCTTGACAATTATTTATACTTACTTCATATCCATTTCTTCCATATTGGCTGTAAGTTAAATAGCTAACAGCTCCCCATTCGCTATTCTTCATTAAATGGCTATCTTTTGTTGTGTCATAATTTAATGCGTTTGTATACATTGTTCCTATATCTATATCTACCCAACTTTTTACTGTTGGTGCTATTTGTATTGCTGTTGTTCCACTTTCTGCACTGTTTTCAGTTGCTGTTGACCTTGCTGACTCGTATTTTCCTACCCAAATTCCTTCTAGGTCACTATCCCATCCTCCATTTTTTACATTTCCTTCAAATGCTGGATGTACTATATATTTAAATCCATTATATTCTACTGTTTCTATTCCTTTGTCTTCTTTTACATTTTGGGTAGCTGGCTGTTTATTTCCTGCTAAATCTCTTATTCCGTCTCCATCACAATATCCTGCTACTTGTCCATCTGTTGTTAAGTATGTTATTCTATATGCATATCTTGGTATCCATACAAAATAACTTTCTACTCCTTCTATTGTATTTATTGCATTTGCCCATTTGCTCGTTTTTGTATCGTTTTTATTATCTCCTGCTACATAATCATACCAGTTTTCATTTTGAAAGTTTTGATTTTTTACTCCTGCTTCTTGATATTCTCTTATTTCATTTGTTCCATTCCAATATACCTTCATCATTCCACTTGGTAATGTCTCTGGCACTAATGGTTTATCTATTTTTTCATTGTTTTTATTTACCCATATTACATCTATTTTTCCTTGTTCCTTTGTAAATTCTACTGGTATTACATTTACTAATATTGTTGTTTTTCCTGTTTTTTGTACTCCTTCTGTTGTTGCTTTTACTTCTATTTTATATGTTCCATTTTTTTCTACTTGCACGCTTCCTGTCTTTCCATTTACTGTTACTTCAATAGGAGTATCTCCTGTGTCTAAGTTTGTTATTATTATGCTATCTACTTTTTCTACTTCATTTGTTACTTCTACTTTTATTGTTGCTTTGTTATCTTCTGTTTTTTCTACTGTTGCTTTTATTTGTGGTTTTACTCCTTTTGAACTTTCAAAATTTTTTATTTCTCCAGTTTTTGCATCTATTGTTGCCTCATATCCATCTTTTTCTACTACTATATTTCCATCTTCTTCTGTTACTGTTGCTCCTGCCTCTTGCATTTTTGTTTTAAAGGTTTTGGCATCAAAACTTCCTCTATTATCAAATGCTGCCATTATTTCTGTTTGAATTTCTTCTTTTACTGATGCTTCTTTTGTTTTTTCACTTGCAGTTTGCGCCTTTGTTAATATTCCATTATCTCCTGTTAATGTTGCAATTGATACTGCTGCTAAAATTAACAATACTATTACTGTTATTACTAGTGCTATTAAGGTTATTCCTTTATTTTCTTTTTTCATTTGTTTCCTCCACTTTCACTTTTATTTTTCTTAATTATTTTATTTAATTTTTTATTTTTATGTCAATATGTTATGATATATTTGTTTCAACAAAAAATCCTAAGCAATAATAGATTATTACTTAAGATTTTTTATGTTTGTTTGCAATTATTTTTAAGTTGTTATTTCTTTTTGAAGTTTTTCTATTTCTTCTCCGTGTTAGCCCTGTTGCTTTTTTGATGTCTTCTGGATCTATTCCTAATTTTAAAAGATTTTTTGCAATTTTACGTTGTTCTTCTTTCTTGCCTTTGGATAGTCCGGATTTTCTCACCTTTGGATAGTCCAATTGCTTTTCCTTTAGATAAGCCGATTTTTTCTCCTTTGGATAGTCCAATTGCCTCTCCTTCGTCTCTTGCATTTCTCATACCTGTGTTGTAATCTAATATGGCCATTAGTCTTGAATTATAAAGTTCCCATTCCTTTTCGTCCATGCTCATTTGGTCTATTATTTCTATGGTCTTTTTTATTTCTTTATCTTCTTCCTTCGCCATTTCTAATTTATCCTCCCTTCCAGCTATTAACCATAACCATTTTTCTAGTTTGGTTTTTGCTTCTGGATTTTTCTTTTCAAACTTCGGTATTTCAATAAAATGCAATTCTATCCCTTTGCTTGCTATTTTGTCTTCTTTTTTATAGCCCATTTCTACATATTCATTCTTTTTTGTTTCTTCAAATTTCATATGCGCTATGTTATGGTAGCTATTCCTTTTGTAATATTCAAAGTTCATTAGGTTTATTACTATTGTGTCTTTTACTTTTCTATAATCTTCACCTTTTTTTATTTCATCTGATAATATTCTTGACATATAAAATGTACTTCTTAAATCCATATTGTTTTCATCTTTTACCTGCATTTCTATATTGCAAATTATATCTGCGTTTATTTGTACTTTGATGTCTAATACTCCTGATTTGATATCATATAAGTCTGGTATTAATTCTGGATTTTTTACTGTTACTTTTTCAATGGGTATTTCTAAAATTGCTTCTAATAATGATTTTAGTATGTCTTCATTTCCTTCCTTTGCAAATACCCTTTTAAATACTATATCAGATGTTAATGGTAATTTTTCTGTTTTTCTTTCTATAATGATTCCTCCTTTATTATACTAAATTTTTTTGAACTTTGCAATACTTAATAGTATATTTTTACTATAAACTTTTATTTGATAAAAATAAACCTCCTTTCTTATAGATTTTTTTATTTAATTAATTGGATTTTCTAGATTGAAATTTTGAAATTAATTAAGATTTTTATAAAAATTAAATATTTGAAATAAACATTTTGTTACTGCAAAGTTGTTTTTTTAGCAATTTTTTTAAAGTTTAAAATTGCTACTTTGATATTAAACCACGTTTTTATAAATTTTGCAATACTTTTTTCCACTTTTTTCATCGCAAATGTGACTCGTAAATGAAAATGTCTCAAATTTTTAATTCGTTTGTAAGTGAAAATGTCTTAATTTTATTTATATGCTA
>CANQHU010000022.1 GCA_947623945.1 uncultured Clostridia bacterium
TATTGCTTCATATAAGGAACAATATGAAGATTGGAAAAAAACTGCTAAACAATTCATTAAGGATATACAAGATGGTGTTAAAACTTATAAAGAATTTGATAAGTGGTTAGATGAAAATAAATAGAGGGAGAAATATATATGGTAAAAAATCAACATTATATACCACAATTTTATTTAAAACGTTTTGGTAAAAATGGAAAAATTGATGTTTATGATATAAAAAATAAAAAATTTATACCTGATTCTAACGTATCCAACTTTGCAAGTAAACGATTTTTTTACGATATTGATACAAATAAACTAGATTCTGAACTTTCTATATTAAAGAAAATTTATAATGTTTCAGATGATGATCCTAATTATAAAAGAATACTTGATAATCCACAATTTATTGAAGAGACCTTATCTAAAGTAGAAAGTAATATGTCTAATTATTTAGATGCAATCGAAAATGACTTTTCTTTAATAACGAATGAAGATTTTTTATCAACATTTTTTATATTTATAAGGACCTTATCTATTCGAACTAGTGGATATAGAGAGACTCTAGAAAAAATTACTACTCAAACAACAAATTGGTTAAAAGCTTTAGGAATTACTAAATGTTCTAATTATCCATTAGATATTCCACCTGATGAATTAGCAAAAATAGAACAATTAAAGTATATTATATCTATTCCTCAAACATTAAAAAAAGGTATTAGTTTCTTCAATAATTATAATATTTATATTGGAATAAATCATAGTAATTTAGGCTTTATTATATCTAACGAACCTTTTATTAGCTTTGAACTTGGTTTTAACGATATATGCTTTCCGATTAACCCAAACTTATCTATTATTATGCAAGTCAAAAATGTAAATGAGAATTATTTAATTTGTAAAAAGGAACCAAACTCTAAAAAGATTATTAATCTTGATGTACATGATATTGTTAAATATAATATTTTTCAAAACCACTTAATGAGCAAATATCTTTTTGGCAATATTAAAGATATTCAAAATATACTAAAAATAATATCAATGCTAAACAATATTGATATTTAAATATAAATATAAAAAGTAACAATATATATTGTTGCTTTTTTATACTATTTTATTATTAAAAATGTTTATTAAATTTGTAATTATCATAATTAAGCATATTTCTAAATATTATATCTATAACTATTTCATACAATATTTTTGTTTTTTCGTAAATCCAATCAATATCTACATTTTCAGCAATATAATTTTTTGGATTCGCTTTTTTATTTATTTTTGGATATGCTATGTACAATTTTTTATCTTTTATATAATATCCTTCATGAACATAATGATTTCTAAGGCTTATTATTTGATAAACTATATTTTCAATTTCGTTTTCTTCTAATTTTTTTACTTTTTTATAATTATTTTCTATGCTGTATTTTATAAATGTTGTTTTTATATCTATTATAGTTTGTTGCTTATAATAGCATTCTATAAATCTATAAAACATCAAGAAATTATCTTCTAAATTTCTTGAAGTTTCCAAAATTATATATGGTATATTTCTTATTTCATTTTTACTATTTCTGTATGGTATTAAATTATAACAGTTTAATAAAAATTTAGATAAATCATCATTTACACTACTTTCTACATATGAATTCTTGTAATTGATTTCTTTTATTGGTATACATAGTCCAAAATATTTTTTCTCAATCTCTACCATTATTTTATTAATGTTAAACTTACAAGGTTTTAATAATTGAAAATAAATTGTTAATTCATTTACATAGTTATAGACATCTTTATAATTAATACATTGTTCTGTTTCAATTTCAATATATCCATTTAATTTAATATCTATTTCATTATCTTTATGATTATGTTTGCTTGTCCAATCATCTGATATTGTCAGACTTTTTATATTATTTTTATTGATTTTAATTATCTTTTTTTCAGCATTTCTTTTTAATTTTATAATATATTCATCTTTATTCTTCTCTTTATATAAACTTGGATGACCTATAAGTTCATTTATTATATCACTATAAATTCTAATTTTATTTATATTGTTATCGTTTGTTATATCACATAATTTTTCATAATCTTTATCATAAAAATAATATCTTGAAAAAAATCTAGTTTTATATCCACCATCTGGAGTTCCTAATAATTCTGAATGTCCACAATAATAAGCTTCTTTTAGTAGATAACTCATTTTTGCTTGATAATCAATTATTAATATATCTCTTTCTTTAAATTCTGTATTACTATAAAATGTCCTCATTCCATTAATTACGGGTATCTCATCTTCAATATCATAATTAACTACTATCTCTATTCCATCTTTTTTTACTTCATATTGACAATCATATTTTTCTTCATATTTATCATCAAAATAACAAACAGCCATTATCTCACTTCTCCTAATATATTTTTATGTAATATTAATTTACTACTCTAATATCTTTTTAATCTCTTTTAATATTTGGCTTAAATATTCCATTGCTTCCTTTTTAGTAATGCCAATTCCTTCTTTATCTATATTGTCTATTCCTTCTATTAGTTCTTCTAAACTTTTTAAATCAGCACTATAATATTCTTTTAAATTTGAGAAATTATAAATTGAATCTATACAATATTTAAAATAATATATATTTTTACTATTACTCTCTGCTATTTTTCCTACAATTTCTGAAATGCAAAATTCATTAAGGAACTGTCTTCTGTCAAGATACTCATTTCCATGCTTTTTCACATATTCTAGTAATTCAATTCCCCAATTATTAGATTTAAATATTTCTTTTATATTCTTTTCATTTTCACTTTGCTTACTTGTTTTCATTTTTTCTTTAATAATACTAATATTCTTATTATATATTTGTAAAACTTTTTCATCACGTGCAAAAACATGAAAATCTATATATTCAATTTTATTTTCTTCTATATATTTTCCCATTTCATCTATTATTTCTTTAATTGTTTTAGTTTCAAATTTTAAGTTTTCTATACAAGATATTGAATATATTATTTTGGGAAACAATTGATAATTATATTTATTTTTCTTCAGATTATCTAAAATTCCCAATAAGTTCATTCTAATTTCATCATCATCTAATTCCCAATAAATTTTAATCTTATTATATGGATCATCTTTTTCTAATTTTTCATAATTAATATTTAAATAATATTTAATACTTTCTAGCATTTTATCCTTATCAATATTTCCGTCAAGTATATAATCATCAACAAAATTAAAAGCTGTATAATAATTATTTTGATTTTGTCTCGAATCCTTTGTTAATGTTACAGCATTTGAACACATTACTCCCGATAATATTTCCCTTATATTTATACCTTTTTTTATTCCTATTGAAGAAAAAATCACATTTTTAAATACTAAATCAATTATTACATCCTTTTTATCTATTTTATTTGAATTTATTTCTCTATATAGTCCATCAAATCTATCTATTATAAAAATTAGTGTTCTTATATTATTGCAATTATTAAGTTTTAAAATATCAATGCAATTATCTTTATTTTCTTTTAAAAATTTATACAACTCTTCATTTTGATTTTCATATTCTATTATTAACTGATCATATACTTTGACAATATTGGGTGTGTATTTAATTGTTATACCAATTAGTTTTTCTTTTATTGCTTTATATTTTTTATTTCCCTCATACATATTTAAAATTCTATTTTTAATTTTAGGTATATCTATTTTTTTATTATCTTTGTTATTTGTATTGAAATATGCTGAACTTTCTTGATTGTCTCCATAATCTATATCATCATTTAGGCAAGATAATACTTTTAATTCATAATTTTCATCATAATTTATTTTATTAATTTCTTGTTCATTTGCAACAATAATGCATTTTACATTTCTATGTTCGACATAATCATTAATATAGCCTAAAATTTCATTAATAGACATATCACATCTTTCTAAATCATCAAAAACTATTACATAATCCGATATATTTTTGAATAATCCTATTATCCCACTACTATCTATATTTCTTATTCCAGATATATCTATACTAAAAACTTTTTTTATTAATTCATTTGTAATACTAAAAATAGCGCTACCTGTTTTACTAGCTAGTCTTATTCCTTTTGATTCCTTAACATTATCTGGCATATTACTTTCTAGAATCTTATAATATATTTTTTTGTCTATTTCCTCTCTATTTTTCATTCCATTTAAAGGTATATATATAATATTTTTATTACCATTTACAAACTTATTTTTTATAAAATATGTCTTTCCACTTCCCCAATCACCATCAATTAAAATTGCATATTGCATTTTGGGGTTCTTTATATATTTATTAAGTATATCTAAAATTTTATCATCATCCATATTTATTATTTCCTTTCAATTTGTCAAATTATATCACAATTTCTGCAACAAGTCCAGCCATTTGCTGATATTACAAGTTTTGACATATTTCGACATATATAAATTATTTAAGTTTCTTTTTGAAATCTCTTGCGTTTTGTTAACTTTTGTTATATAATCATTTTAGTTAACGAATATATATTCTCTCCCACCCATAGGCATACTTGAAAGGAGGTGAAATAAGTAATGGCTGGGAGTATAGAAAAAAGAGGAAAAAATAGTTATAGGCTAATCTGTACAAATGGATATGACTTAGAAGGAAACATTATCAGACACACAAAAACAATTCATGGAACTAAAAAAGATGCAGAAGTTGAACTTGCTAAATTTGTTACAGATGTTCAAAATGGTTTAGTTATCAATGGTAAATCTCTTAAATTTTCTGAATTTACAGAAATATGGAAAAGAGATTATGGCTCAAAAGAACTTGCACCATCAACTTATAAAAGATATTGCAGAATGTTAGAAACAAGACTTCTTCCTTATTTTGGACATTTCTATATTAATAAAATCAGACCAATTGATATTATGCAGTTTTATGATTTACTTGAAAGAGATACTCAGTTAGTAAGAAAGAAAAATAACAATAGCAAGAAAACTTTAAAGCCTTTATCTGGTAAAACAATTTTAGAACATCACAGATTATTAAGAGCAATGCTTCACAGAGCAGTTTATTGGCAAATGATTGTTACAAATCCTGCAGAACGTGTTCAACCACCTAAAGCTAAAAAGCCTAAAAGAAGATCTTATGATGATGAGCAAACTAAAATATTGTTAGAAAATCTTGAACAGCTTTCTGTTGAAGATACAAAATACAAAGTAGCAATTATCCTTACAGTATTTACTGGTGTTCGTTTAGGCGAGTTAATGGGATTAGAATGGCAAGATGTTGATTTTAAAAACGGAATAATTTGTATTAATCGTTCTAGTCAGTATTTATCAGATATGGGAATCTTTACAAAAGTTCCAAAAACAGAAAGCTCTATTAGAGAGATTGCAATACCCGAATTTATCATTTCTTTACTTGAAGAATATAAATTATGGTATGAAGAACAAAAATCCTTCTACGGCGAATTATGGACTAATTCTAATAGGTTATTTGTACAAGCTGATGGCAAACCAATGCATCCTTCTACAATTAGCAAATGGTTTGTAAAATATGTAAGCACAATAGGATTACCTGTAATTAATTTTCACGGATTAAGACATACAAATGCAAGTTTACTAGTAGCACAGAATATTGATATTGCAATAATTTCTGCAAGACTAGGTCATGCACAAGTAAGTACAACACTTAACTTTTATGTGCATCCACTACTTTCTCATAATAGAAAAGCTGGTTATGCACTAGAAAACTTACTATTACCAACAAGGTCTTAATTCTAACTTTTTTCTAATTTTCACAAATGGCAAAAAGCCGTTACAAATTTTCACGATATAAAAATAAAAGGCAACTAAATATTTTTAGATTTCCCATTGCCTTTTATAATTTTTTAAAATATTAATTAGTGAATTTTTATGATTTTTTATTAGAGTTTCAGTAGTTTGATGAGTTTACTTTTCCCAACTTTTTCCCAAATAGACATAATAGTGCTTAATTTTAGCATTATTGTAAACTATTTAAAAACATTAAAAAATCACTAAAACCGTTATAGTTCTAGTGATTAAAGTTTGGTTGCGGGGGTAAGACTCGAACTTACGACCTTCGGGTTATGAGCAAATAAAAATCTAATATAACAATACATTTAAAAAATATGAAAAATAGAAATCATAAGCTAATCATTTTTTGCAAGAAAAAAAGATGGCAAAAAAACAAAAGATAAATTTAAAAAAATGAATTAAAAAAACATAAAAAATTATTAGGAGGTTTAATTAATGCAAATAATAGAATACAATTCCAAATATGACGAACAAATAAAAGATTTATTAGTAGAATTACAAAATTATTTAATCGATATTGATGATTGGCATACACAAGTAATGCTTTCTGAATACAGAGAAGAAAGCTTTAAAATGGATATAAGAAAAGTGAATACCCAAGAAGGAAAAATCTATCTTGCCATTGAAAATAATTTAATTATAGGATTAGTTATGGGAATTGTTGAAGAGAAAGATGAAATTGATAAACTTACAAATGATTGTGCTAAAACTGGCTCTATCATTGAATTAATCGTTAAAAATAATATAAGAGGAAATGGAATTGGTAAATTATTGCTAGAAAAAATAGAAAAATATTTTAAAAATATTGATTGTAAAAGAATTAATATTGAAGTATTTGGTCCAAATAAAAAGGGCTTAAACTTCTATGAAAAAAATGGTTATATTCATCGAGATATAATTGTTTCAAAAAGAATTTAGGAGGTTTTATGGATAACAGAATTTATTTAAACAAAACTATAGATGTGAAAATTGATAGACCTATAGGTAGCAGTCATCCAGACTATCCAGATCACATATATTTAGTTAATTACGGATATATTCCAAACACAATTAGTGGTGATGGTGAAGAAATAGACTGCTATATATTAGGAGAGTATAAACCCTTAAAAAATTATAGAGGTAAATGTATTGCTATAATACATAGATTAGAAGACGATGATGATAAATTAATTATCGTTCCAGAAAATAAAAATTACACCAATAGTGAAATAAGATTATTAACCGATTTTCAAGAAAAGTTTTATAAAAGTGAAATAATAAGAAGTTCAAATTATTTAGAGTTTAATAAAAATATTCCTGAATTATCAGTTACTAATTTAGAAAATAGTCTAAATTTTTATAAAACTGCCGGATTCAAAGTGGAATATGATAGATTTGAAAATAAATTTGCGTTTATAAGTCTAGGTGAAATACAATTCATGCTACAAGAAATTACTAAAAATGACAAATGGGATGTTGCTCCACTTACATACCCTTTTGGAAATGGAATAAATTTCCAATTAGAAGTTGAAAATCTAGATGCAATATATAATAATTTTAAAAATTCAAATTACAAAATAACTTTTGATATTGAAGAAAATTGGTATAGACAAGATAATAAATTACTAGGAAATAAAGAATTTTTAATACAAGACCCTGATGGATATTTATTAAGATTCTCAGAAGATTTAGGAGAAAAGAAAGCATAAAAATAATTAAATATATAGAATCGGATTATGAAAAATTTATTTTTATTTTAAGATCCAATGAATAATTGGGTTCTAAAATGATTTTATATTAATTTAAAATACAATAAGTCCTTGCAATAGGTATACTGAAAATAGGTAAAATAAAAAAAGCTGATAAAGAATTCGCACATTCTTGTCTACGCATCATATGTTTATTAGCAGTTCCTGACACGTTTATAAAATTTAGTGAAATCAATAATGCTCTTATATTCTTTTCTTCTATATTCAGCTTTTTCATGTCATTGTTAATTATTTTTATTAATTTTATAATTTGAAAATATTAATTCTGTTGATTTAAAACTTTTTTGTGGATTTATTGTTCTTATTAATTCCTTAGCTGTATATTTTTCAAGTTTTCCATATATCTCATTTGCTATTTTTGAATCAGTCATTGAGATCATATATTTAGCAGAAGTAAATTTAAACATATTATTAACAAATTCTTCATGATCAAATATTTCCTTTGTATATAATAATTGTTTTTGATTTACAATTTCATCTTCTGGCAAATATGGTGGATCACAATATAAAAATGCATCATTAATTAATTTCTTAGTTTTTAGCAATTTAAATAATTCTTTATATTCTAAATTATAAAATTCTACATTCTGTATTAAATCTGAAATATGTTTTAAATTTTCATAATCAATTTTTATATATTCTTTTTTCCCAAAAGGAACATTAAATTTACCTTTACTATTTTCTCTATATACGCCATTAAATCCGGCTTTCATCAAAAATAAGAAATATACTGTCCTTATTTTATTATTAGTATTATTAAATTTTTCTCTAATTTGATAATAGTATTCTTCCTTTTCTTCCATATTTGAAAAAGAATTATAGGTATTCTCAATTTTACACAAATATCTTTTTAAATATTTATATTCATCTTTTAACAAAATATAAAAATTAATTATATTACTATTTATATCATTAACAATAAATCTTTTAAATTTGAATAATTCTATATTGTTAAGTAAATTTATTAATACTATTCCGTGAACCTAGGAATGGTTCTATATAGTTTTTACTATTTCTATCAAATGATTCTAAAATATCATTTAGCAATTTTCTTTTAGAACCAGCCCAACGAATAGGTGAAGATATTACTTCTCTTTTCATTTGTTATCCCCTTAAAAAATTCTATCTTTACTAATTTATAACATTTATAGTAATTTTTTTCAAGCGAACAACAAAAATTTTCTAATTTTTAGCTTCTTCAATTTTGGCATTTATCATTTCTTCTAATTTATTATATACAAAATTATATATATCTTCTTCAGAAGCTGCATCAATAAGTCTAACACTTCCATATAATGATATTTGTTTTGTTACTTCTGAATATATAGTTCCTTTGCCATCATTATATTTAATCTTATCAACTTCTATACTATCTTTATATTTTTCAACTATATCTTTTTCTGCTTTTAATGCTCCTAAAACTATATTTTTTTGACTAGAATTTGATCTCCAACTTAATGTTCTAAATCTTTCCGGATTTTCTATAACAAACCTTGTTAAATAATATTTATCATTTATATTATTTTCATCTATTGATAATGCAACCCTAAAATAACATCTAGCTAAAACATTAAAAAATATTCCTCTTCTTTGTCCTTGTTTGAATAACCAGTGATCTTCAAATGTCGTTTTAGAATTTATTTTCATTGCTTGTAGTGCTGCCTTATATCCTATTGTGAAATTAAACCAACACCAAAATCTTTCATCTGTTAGTATGTATCTTGGTAAATCTTTTAATGCTTCATATATTCTTATAGAATTTTCATAATCCACATTTTCATAATTATCATCTGTCAATAATTCAATATCATTTATTTTATATTTTTTCTCTTCAAATATTTGTCCTTTATAAATTAGCTTTAACCAATTAGAATTTTCTTTTTTCTTCATTAAATAGTTAGCAACTTCTTCACTGTTTTTATATAGAGTTTCTAATGCATCATCAGTAATAAAACTTATATTTATTTTATTCATCATCTTCACCTCCATATAATTTTCTTCCCACAGATATGTTAAATAAATCTTTTATTCCATTCAAATTACCATCATTTAATAATTTTTGTGAAATAACTGAAACATTTTCTGTCTTTAATATATTTTCTGTTAATTCAACCCCATATTGTTTTTTGTATGCGTTTTTTACAGATATAAACCAATTATATTCTATCTCAACAGAGTCTAAATCATAGTCTCCAATTCTTATAGCGTCTTGGAATTCTTTTAAGCAATAAGTCAACGCTGGGATAGCAATCATGGAAAAGAATATATTTTGAAAATTATCATTTTTTCTTAAATTATCATAATATGTAAATTCTTCCTCTGGTAAACTTATTACTATCTTCTTAGCCTTTTTCTCTATAATCATTGAGTCTGCTGATTTATCTCTTATTATTTGGAATATTGAAGATACTTTTTTATCTACACTCTCATCATAGTCTATAACTGTTGTGTATCCATCATCAATTGCTACAATATCATTTTTGTCAATTTTAAAACTGTATCCATTATAGTCATCTAAGAAATCATTATCATTAAAGTTCTCTATATAAGTCTTTGCATATATATAACAAGATATTTCAACTTTATCTCTTAAATCTCCAATAGGTATTTTTATAGTTTGTGGTTCTGTAGATATTTCAAACATTTTTCTATATACTGTTGCGGAACATTCTATAATTAATCCCACCCCTAATTGATTATTTTCTATCATTCTTTTTATATTTTCATTATTTATTTCTATACATGCATCCTCTAAAATGTAATTTTGGCCATCATTAGAATCTTTACTTTTAAAAGAATATGTAGTTTCTTTAAAACAACTTCTTAAATTACTGTTATTTATTGTAGGATATGGAAATAATTTATTACCTATTTGCATATAATTTCACCTCACATCTATAATAATCTTTTAAATCAGTATATATAACTGCTTTATTCTTTCCTAAACCAATTTTAAATCTTACAGCTTTACCATCTTCTATTTCAGTTTCTAAATCATTAACTATGCATTTAATAATGTTAGCATTATATTGATTTCCTGCATCATCAAAATAATAAACTTCTAGTTCACAATCAGATTCTTCGTAAACAGAATCGATAATTGATATGTATTCTCCGTTTTCTTTGTTTGATACAAAAAATACTTTCCTAATATCTGTTAATGGAACATGTACTAAGATATCTTTATCTCCTTCATCGTCTTTACCTTTTGTTTCATCACTTTCATGAGGTTCTCCTTGATTTCCTGAATTATTTCCTGTTGGAACTGGTGAATCATCTCCTTCATCATCGTGGTCTCCTATATCAGGAGCAATTCCTTCTAAAGTATTTGTTTCAATTATTGGATTTTTTGAATATTTTTTATTATCAATTCTTTTAATTATAACTGGTGTTTCTTTTACTACTGACTCTTCTTGTTCTCCACCTATCAATTCTGAATCTTCAACATTACTTTCAGGTAAATAATCTCCTGCTCCTTCAATATCAAGTTTTTCAATTTCGCTTGTTGATAAAACTTCGCATACAAAATCCATTATTGTATCTCTCAATTGTTTTATAACATTTTTTATTTCAATTCTAAGTGACTCATCATCCTTTCTTTTAGGTTCCCAATCAGTATGTTGAGGGTTTTCTATATCTTTTAATTGCTCATTTAGTTTATTATTTTCAATTATACACATTGCTGAACATGGCATAGTAGAAATACCCATAAAAGATTTTATTTTCATATATGGATATCTAATCATTACACAATTTCCAGTTGCCAAAGAAGATTCATCTCTGCTAAAACTTTTTACATATATTTTTACATCTCCATAACCTAAAATGTCAGTTTTCTTGGTGAAGATGCCTTCTCCTTCGCTAACTAGTAAATATTGTGATATTATACTTTTTCTTAAACTTTTTGTAATAAGATTCTCATTTTCAACTATTTCCTTTAAGTTATCTTTATTCACATTAATATCATCAACTTTTATTTCTAATTCCTCTTTATAAACTGCTACTAAAAAGCTATCAAGTAGCATTGATAATATTTGTTGTTTCCAAGAGTCTTCTTTTTTAAATCCTAGAATGTATAAATCTGTTCCTGAGCTTGTCCTTTTATAATTCTTATCTAACTCCAATTGCTTGTCCATAGGAGTATTTTTACTGTTAAATCCATAATAACCTGTTCCCATTGTTTTTTCATCTGTTCCATCCATTGGAGCGGAACATAATTTAGAAATTCCTAAACATTTGCTTTCTCCATCAATTGTATATGTAGAATAAAAAACAGTATTAAATTTACTTGCAACAAAAGAAGCATATTTTCCTATTCCTTTTGAACCTCCACTAATTCCAGTTTTATCTGTGATTCCACTTCCTTTTGTTAATAAATAAAATTTATCTCCATATAAACCTGTTGTATTAAAATCGCTAATTCTTAAACAAGTTATAGTTTCTTTTTCTATTGACTTACTCATATCGCTTAATTGTTCATAATCTTTACGATTATTTTGTTCATTCTTATATTCCTTACAATTTTCTATTTCGGCTCTCAACCTATCATATCCTGGAATATCTTTATTATTTATTTCAAAAATTTCAAATTCAATTATAACCTTTTTTTCTCCTTCTTTTTTGGCATCAATTGAGTTTTGACATGATTCTCTTGCTAAAGATGCAATTGGATCTTTTTTAAAAGTTTCCATATCTGCAGTATCTAATCCGTTTTCATATGTATAATTGTTTCCTTTAAATCTCCAATTTTCTTTTTCTTCCATTAATTAATCCTCCTTATTATAAAATCTGTTGTATCATAAGAATTTGTTGTATTTTGTATATCATATTTTTCTCTAAAATATGTCTTAATTATTCCTATTAATAAATATTTATTCCATCCTCTTGTAAGTTTTGGTAACATGAAATATCCATCAAAATCATCCATTTTTAATTGATTATTTTTTACTAATAAATCCATAAATTCCTCTATTTTTTGTAATTGCTCTTTTGTTAAATTAAGTTCATCCTTTCTTATCATGCTATCTTTGTTAATTTGAATATATTCTTCACTAAGATCATCCATAAAATTTAAATAACTTTGAAGACCTCCTAAATTCATTTTATAAATATATCTCTTTATGTCTCTATAGCTAAATATATTTAATCTCTTAGCATACTCTTTAATTAGCATATATGATGTTGTGGTAAATTCTTCTTCCTTACTTATTATTGGTCTAGAGTAATAATACTCATTTTTATATAAATGTTGAATTATAGAAAATAATTCAAAGTCTCCAAATCTTGCTGTTATATTCAATTTATTAAATAACTTTTTATTCATAATATTTAAACTTGCATATATTTTCTTTGATGTTAATATATTAGAATCTACTTTTATAAATAAATTATCTATGTATTCTTTTAGTTCTTGTTTTGTTTGCTCTGTTATATTTAATTTTTCTATATAAATATAACTTTTTTGTCCAATTTGAATTAATCCATTTTCTTCTTCAAGTCTAGCATAATTTTCATAATTATAACTTTTTAATCCTGGCATTCTATCTTTTACATCTTCTATTGTAAATGAATCATCAAAACTTTTAAATATTTCTCTCATCACGTCATATGTAGTATAATTTCCATCTGAATCTGTGTTTATAAAATCTCTGCTTGTATTAAATTCTTGTGGTAAATTTTCATCAATACATCCTTTTAAATAAAATCTATTGTGTATACCTAATTTTTCTAATTGTTTTTTAAATTTTTCATATATTAAGCTATAAGCAACAACAGGCTGATTTTTTATTATAAAATCAATAATTTCATCAACTAATTTTTTTGGTAAAATTGCAGCATATTCTTTTGCTTTATATCTCCCTCTATCAATTTGTATAAAATCATTTCTATCTATCATTCCTTGTATAGAATGCATCGATGATACTTCTATATCTCCGTACTTTTCTTTTATAATTCCAATTAACCTATTATAGTCTTCTTCACTTCCAATATCATATCCATCTATATAGTTTTCTCTAATCTCATTTAGATATATATAGCTAATATTTAACTCCTTTTTAACAAATACTTTATCTTGATATAGTCTATAATTATTTTTAATTATATTTTTTTGAATAACATTATATTTTTCAATATCTGTTTTGATAATTATATTTTCTAGTTGTTCTTCAGCTTCTTTCATTATTTCTTCAAATGTTATTTCTTGACTATTATATATGATATTAGTATCTTGGTTAATTCTAATATCAAGTTCTTCCGAATTTATTATAATAATAAGATATTTAGTTAAGCTTTCATCTTTTATGTATTTATAAAAATCTTCAATTGTTATAAACTCTTTATTCTCTTTATTTATATCTTTATAAAAGCAATATATTAGTCGATTAATTTCCTCTTTATTATATAATAATTTTTGAATGGCTCCCCTTTCAATTTGTCGTACTCTTTCTCTGCTTAAATTCAATTCTTTTCCTATTTCAGTAAATGTTCTTTTTTTATTTGTGTTTATATCATATCTTTTTTGTAAAACTATATCCCATTCCGGTTTTATTATATTTTTAAATTTTTCACTTAAATTACTTATTATCTTTTCTTTATTAATAGCATATTTACTTATTTCATCAATAAAGTGTTGTATATCATTACAAAAAATACTTATCAATGAATCTATTGTAATATATTTTAAATTCTTTAAAGTGAATATATTATTAAATATTAAAAAACTTTGGTGTTGTTCTGAAAAATCTAATTCAGTTATTTCTATTGAATTAAATAATTCTGGTATATTTTCTAATTTTGTATCTATTGTCCTATATATTTGGTAATAATTCTTTATATTATAAAAATATTTATAAAGTAGCTCTGTTCTTTTTTGTAATGTTAACTTGCTATCTCCATAATAATATATAATACATTTTTTTAATTTCTCCGTAAAATTTATTTCCTTACTTGTCATTTCTTTTTCTAGTACTTCATTTAAGCTATTTTGATCCAATGAAATTAATTCATCAATATCTCTTTCAAAATCTTTTGTTATATTATAATTTTTTAATTCTTCTTCTGATATATTAAGAGTGTAATTTTTTTCTTTAGATTTAAAATGTTGATCGCAAAATTTAAGAATTCTATTATTTTTTATAGTATCTTTGCCATAGAAATCCTCAAGTAATTTTTCTACTTCTTCTTTATTAAATTTTTCTGAATTTTTTAATTGCATGTTTAAATAAAATAATACAAAATCATCTTCATAAATTAGCATATTTTTTACATCTTTTAATTTTCCATAAAAAAATAATTCACTTATCATAATTCAAATCTCTTTTTTTCTTTCTTCTTATCATCTTCAAATATTTTCTTTTGATTATCTAGTTCTTCTTGAATTGCTTTAAATATTGATTCTACTTGTTCATCTGAATACTCATAAAAAGATGTATTAGTTAGATTTTGTAATTTTGAAATTGATTCTATTATTTTATTAGTTCTTTTTTCAGCGATTCTTTTAAAATTATCTTTTTTATTATCCATAACTTTACCTCTCGTGTAATATAATACCACATTCGACAATATTTGTCAAATATTTTTCAAATATTGTCGAATTATTTTATACCAATATGAACCCTCCTTGTTAAACTTTTTTGTCTAACAATTTGGGTTCACTTCATTTCTCTAATTTTTTTCTTTAAATTTTTAATTTTCATTCAATGCATAATCTTCTATGTTAGGCATTTTTACATCTTCATCTGTAGTATTACCAAAACTATATTGTATTTTTCTATACATTCCATTTCCAAATTCCATATATAGTGGTAATCCTGTTTCTTTTTCTATCCATTCTTTTGTACTACCTTCTTCTAAGTATCCCAATATATAACAATCTTTATTTTCATACTTTCCATTCGAAATAGTACATAATGGATTTATTGCAAACATTAAGTTTATGCCTATTCTATTTTCTGAGGATACATTATATCCTGTTAATGGCAAATTTTCCACCATCATTCCATTGTTTCCAGTATATTTGCTATAAGTTTTATTTTTTGCTTCGTTAAACATATAGTATTCATTTGTGTCTCCATTTTTCCAAAATGTTAAGTTTCCTTCTCCTTTTACATTTTTTACAGTTACTTTATGGATATTGTCTTTTTTCCAATAGTTCATAATTGTACCTTCAGTTTCTGAATAGTAGTAATAATTATTTCTAGCATTCATTTCATCATATTTTTTATCTAAGTCCATATAAATGCAAAACCTAACTAATACTATAATTGCTACTACAAGTAAAATAATTCCTATTATAATTAAAATTTTCTTTTTCATAAAAAAAACCTCCCTTTTTTCTGGAAGGCAACCTAGCTATCATGAGTTCTTTTTGAACTTTTAGACCTATGGCTTTGCGTCATAAACTTTCGTTTATTTTGCTTTTTACATCTACCTATATTATACCATATATATAGATAATTTTCAATATTTTTGGTTTTTCTAATAGTCTGGTTCTAAACCATTTTGTTCTCTATATATTCCTTTGAATAGTAGTTTTAAAATACTTTCAAATTTGAAAGTTGGTCCAATTTCATAATCCTCATAGTGAATACCATTTGCGTCAAAATTTTTTAAATGAATAGTATATGATGTATTTGTAGATGTCTTTTCAAATGAATAATCTATTTTAAACATTAATCCAAATAACATATTTACGATTGATTCAACTTGGTTTTTTCGTTCTTCTGTTAGATATCCATAGTTGCTCTGAACTTTTCTATATTCTTCCACATAATATTCAAGTTCTTTTTCAGATACAGTTGATCCATCTGGTGTGGTTATACTTTTATATTTAATTGTGGGTGAATTAATTTCATCTTTTGGAATAACTTCATCTGTCCATTCATCATATTTAATATTGTCAAAGAAGCCTGAATAGCCATATTGTTGATATTCTTTGTCCATACTTTTTGAAATTGAAAATATAATAATTCCCACTAATATAATTCCAATAAGAATAATCCATCTTAATTTGTATAATAAGAATATTTCACCAATTTGTTCTAAAAAATTTTTATTTTCCATATAATGATTTTTCTCCTTAATATTTTTAATTTCTTAAATTGACTATCTATTAGTAAATTTGTTAAAGCCATACAAAGAATGATGGTACTCTTAAAAATATTAAAATTAAAATTGCTACTATATGACTAATAAACAAAAATAAAACCGCTTCCTGTACACTATATATATCTTTTTGATATTTGATACAACATATTCCTGATATTACAAATACAATTACACAACCAAATAAAACAAAAATGCAAAATGGGTAACGATATGGATAATTGTAGACTTTATTTAATTTAACAACCCATGACACAAAATTGCAACAATACAGTAATAAAAAATAATTTATAAAGTTTAATAAAGATAAAAGAATAACTTTAATTTTTTTATCTTTATTTGATTGTATAATGTCTTTAAATATTAATATAAATGATATTGCAAATGTTATATATATCCAACCAAATGATATAAGTTTTCTCATATTCAAAATTCCTCTCAAATTAATTGTAAATTTAATTAGAAAATATTTTATTAAAAATACTTTTTATAAATTCATTATCATTCATTTTATTTTCTAAATACTTATTAAAATTATCTCTATTTATTTCATTGCTTATTATATAACTATAATTAGGATATAATTTTTCAATTTGTTTTCTATTTACTTTATATGAATTACTACTAAAATTAAATGTAATTTCTTGAACATTATCAATTAAAGAAAATATAGATACCGTGTTATATAATAAACATTTTTCTAAATATTGATTTTTGAATTTTATAATATTGTCAATTCCTGCCTTATCTCTGTTAAATGGAGATACAGGTATAGTTTCTTCTGTATAAATTTTTTTAGTATCAACGATATAATATTCATTTTTTGTATTTCTATTTATTCTATAAACATCACAAAATGGTGCTTTATAAATAATCATATTCTCACTCGTTGTTATTAAGTAAGAAAATCTTGGTGCTACATTATTTAATTTTACATTTGCATAGTCTATTCCTAATAATATTTTCTTCTAACTTTTCTTGATAATGCTCTTTATCTACTTTTTCTCCACTAATCAAATCATTTAATGTTATACCTAATTCTTCGCTTAAAGGCTTAAGTAAAGAAATGTCTGGCATATAATTTCCATTTTCCCATCTCGAAATTGTTTTTGATGTTACTCCTATTTTTTCTGCAAGTTGTTCCTGTGTTAATTTTTTTCTTTTCTTTTTTCTGCGATAAATTTTCCAATTTTAACAGTATCCATAATTTTTTCTCCTTTCGCTTTAAGAATAACAAAAAAGTATAAAAATTAACACCCCACAAATAGCGAATTGATATTTTATTTAACTAGACACAAATAGAGAGTTATTATTTAATAGCACTTTTTTAGAAATTGTAACTTGTCTCTATAATTCTTTTACAACCTTACAAGGATTTCCTACTGCTACTACATTTGATGGTATATCTTTATTAACTACACTTCCAGCACCTATTACTACATTATCTCCAATGGTTACTCCTGGAAGAACACATACATTTCCACCTATCCATACATTATTTCCAACAGTAATTGGTTTTGCATATTCTAATCCTTTGTTTCTTCTTTCATAATCTAAAGGATGCCCTGCTGTGTAAAATCCACAATTAGGTGCTACAAAAACATTATCTCCAAAAGTAACTTTATTTCCATCTAATATTATTAAATTGTGATTAGCATAAAAATTCTCTCCTACTTCAATATTATATCCATAATCGCAGTAAAAAGGTGGTTCAATATAAAAACTATTTTTATGCTTTCCTAATATCTCATTCATTATTTTGCATCTTTCTTCTATGTTAGATGGTTTTACATTGTTATACTCAAAGCATTTATCTTTAATCTTAAATCTTTCTTTTATTAATTCTTTATCATAATTAGCATCATATATTTCTCCTGCTAACATTTTATCTTTTTCAGACATTTATTTTCCCTCCAATCTGAACAAAAAATTACTATTTCTCTTACTCATATAAATTGTAATTTTTTTAATTGTTCCACTCATATTCAGAAGTTAGTCCCTCTGGTATATCAGTAACACTCTTTTCTTTTAATAACATACAATCATTCATCAATCCTGAATCTAAATAGTTAATTAGCCATTCTTCTTCTGAGTGTCCTTTAAATGTAAAAATTCCATTTTGCTTATCTTTGCCTACATAACCTAAATAACTATCTCTTTCTGTTGGACTAATTGCACAATATGGTATATATTCTCTGCCATCATATATTATATATGAATACTCCCCATTTGAAGATTGTTCAAATACAATAGGTTCGTAATCATTTGGTAGTTTTATCCATAAATATCCTAAAATTATTATACCTATTATCATTATTGAAGTAGTTATAATAAATACTAACCACTTTTTATTTTTTTTCCCATTTATAAAAGCAAATATGTCAATAATAAATAAAATTAAGTATCCTAACATTAAATACATTGTAAATCCCATAATTTTGTACCTCCTAAAAGAACAAATTAATTATTTCTTTTTGTTTTTATAATTTTTACGTATTAGAGAAGTTAGAATACCTAAAGAAATACCAAAACAAATTCCAACTCCAATTCCTGCATAACTATTTAATACTTTTCAAAATTCCTTATAATACTTGAATATTCTATTGGATTATATCACAAAAAATAAGCAATTATCAAATTAATTCATTTCAAAAAGAAAAGATTTACTCTATGCAATTAGAGTAAACCTTTTTTATTTTTAGTAAAATCTCTATATTAAAATTACTTTTAAAGGGATATTTCTTTAAAAGTAAAAAATCTTCAAATTGGTTGCGGGAGTAGGATTCGAACCTACGACCTCAGGGTTATGAGCCCTGCGAGCTGCCAGCTGCTCCATCCCGCGATGTATAAACTTATAATAGTAATTTTACTACAAAAAGCAATTAAAGTCAATAGTTTTCACTTATATTATATGAAAAAGTAAGCAAAAAAATACCTTCGAAAAAAAATATATATTTTCTCAGGCATTTTAAATTCACTACTTTTAATTCTCACTTTTCACTTTACCACTATAAAATCTTTTATTTTATTAAATTTAGCATCACCAATTCCACTTACTTCTTTAATATCTTCTATTTTTTTAAATTTTCCATTTTCATTTCGATAATTAATAATTTTAATTGCAGTTGATGGTCCTATCCCCGGCAAAGACTCAAGCTGTTCTTGTGTTGCAGTATTAATATTTATTTTTGTATTTTTCGTAACTCCTGACGTAATTGAATCCCCCTTTACTTGTACTTGTGCTTGTTCTTGTCCTTGTACTTGTACTTGTTGTTCTTGCTTTTGTTGCTCTTGTTCCTCATTTGTTGGAATATAAACTTTCATACCATCTTCCAATTTGTATGCTAAATTTACATCCTTAATATTTGCATCTTCCCTTAATCCACCGAGCCGCTTCAATAGCATCTGACATTCTACTATCCATTTTTAACTTAACAACCCCTTCCTTATTTACAGCTCCAGAAACATGAACCAAAATATATTCTTCTTCTCTTTCTGAACTGTCCTCACTTTGATTATTTTTGTCAGTAAAATTTTCTACTTCTAAATTGTTTTCAATTTCTGTATTTTTTTCTTCATCTTTAGCATATACATAATAGCAAGCAAGACATATTATAATAACAGCTATTACACCTACTATTATTCTCTTTTTTTTATCTAAATTATACATATAAGAACCTCCTTTAAATCTTAAAAAATAAAAATTATATTAGTTATAAATATTTTGGTTAATTTTGTTGAATTTTTTCGAAAAATAAGATATTATTAATTAGTGATTAGGAGAAAAATATGAAGATTAAAAATATTAAAAAATTAATTACTTTATTTTGTTTAATAAGTTTATTTTTATCAAGTATATCTTTTGTTTTTGCTCAAACTACTGAACCAAATTTGACAGCAAAAGGTGTTATTTTGTTAGATACTAAAACAGGTCGAGTTTTATATAGTAAAAATGAAACTGAAAAAATGTATCCTGCAAGTACAACTAAAATTTTAACTGCTATTCTTACTTTGGAGCATTGCAATTTAACTGATGTTGTAACTATTACACATGATGTTTCTGCAACTATTCCTTATGGATATACTATTGTTGAATTAAAAATAGGAGAACAATTTACTATTGAACAATTATTACAAATGTTACTAGTTCATTCTGCAAACGATGTTGCAAGTTTACTTGCTGAACATGTTGGTGGCTCAGTAGAAGGTTTTGCTAATATGATGAATCAAAAAATACAAGAACTTGGTTTGTCAAATACTCATTTTACTAATCCATCTGGTATCCATGATGATAATCATTACACAACAGCAAAGGATTTGGCAGCTATTATGGAATATTGTATCAAAAATAAAGAATTTGTACGACTTGCTAGTATGCCATCATGTAGTATTCCAGCTACCAGTAAACATATAGCCAGAACATATGAATCAACAGATAGATTAGTTGTCCCTAGCGATTCTAAAAATTATTATCCTTATCTTGTTTGTGGTAAAACTGGTTATACTGATCCTGCTGGAGAATGTTTAGTTTCATGTAGTAATAAAGATAATTTAGAATTACTTTGTGTTGTTTTAGGTGGAGAAACTATAGAAAATAATCCTACTAGATATAGTGAAACAAAGGCTTTATATGAATACGGATATAATAATTTTTCTATTAGAACAATAGTTAATAAAGATGATTTTGTTGAGCAAGTTAGGGTAAAAAATGGCGCTTTAAATACAAGGGATTTAACATTAGTTGCAAATAATCCTGTTACTACTTTGCTTGCTAATTCGGAAAATAGAGATAATATTGAAACTACAGTTAATTTAAATGATAATATTGTCGCTCCTGTTAATCAAGGCGATGTTCTTGGAACTGTTTCTTATAAAATTGGTGAAAATGAGTATACAACTGAATTAGTAGCTTCTCATACAGTTGAGAAATCAAATTTATTATATTATATGATTGAAATTTTTATTGGAATTGTTTTGATTTTAATTGTTTTTCTAATATTTTCAAATCGAAAGAAATAAAAAGAAATAAATATTTTTTATTAAGATTTTCTAAGCAGTGCAAACTGCAAAGAAAATCTTAATTTTATTTTATTGATAATCTTTTCCAATTATTATCGTTACATCTACTTTGCTTGAACTAGATTGACTTTTTGATATGTCCCCTGCACCAATTACATCTTTCATGTTTTTTAATAATGTGTCACTTACTTCTTTTTTATTAATAATTGCTGTTTTCATTGTGGTATTTGTGCTTCCTGTTCTAGTTATATTAAATCCTGCACCTTCTAGTTGGCTTTGGGCTTTTTGTAATTTACTACTTTCTCCACTACCATTTAAGATTTCTATTTTTATTGTGTTTTTTGATGTAGTATTTGAGTTTACTTGATTTGTTGTTGTATCTTCAGTCTGTTCTTCTATATCTCTATCATAAAATAATTCTTGTATTATTTTTTTTGTTTCAGTTTTATCTGGTATAAATACCCATACTCTGCTGTCGTTTTTATCTGTATTTTCTCCTGGTAAAACAGCATTAAGTAAGTTTTCCGTATTAAATTCTACTGCATATGGTATATAGTCTTTTGCTACATTAAAATCGATATTTGTTGTAACATATTCTTTGGCTATATCTAATATTTCACCTAATTTAAAGATGTTTTCTGGCTTTGCTGTCTGCTTTACTACCTGCATAACAAATTCTCTTTGTGTTCTCATTCTTCCTGTATCGTTGTCTCCATATTCTTCTGGATATGTTGTCCAGTCATTATTATGGCGGAAACGAACTAATTGTTCTGCTTTGTCTCCATCTAGCAATTGCTCCCCTGCTTTTAAGTGAATATGTAAGTTTTGTGATAAATCATCATAGTCCATGTCCATTGGAACATTGAAGGTTATTCCTCCAATTACATCTACTAATTTTATTAATGCTTCTGTTTTTACTACAACATAATATTGAATGTTTAGTCCTGTTATTTCATTTACTGCTTCTAAAGTTTCGTCTGCTCTATGTTTTCTACTATAAAGTGCATTTATTTTTTCATATGCTGTTGCTTTAGAAGGTGTATTTCCTGTATATGTGTCTCTAGGAATAGATAGTAATGTTGCTTTTTGTGTATTTGGATTATAAGAAGCAACCATTATAGTATCTGTTAAATCCACTCCTTCTTGGTCTGTACTTATTCCTAATATAAGTATTCTAAATTCGCCTAAGTTCTTCTTTGTATTTTCATCATGTCCAACAATTGTGGCAAGTATTCCTGAAATTCCTCCACCATTTTTGTATACTCTATATGCAAATAATCCTATTAAAATTACAATTATTAATAAAAATACAAGTAATACTTTTTTCCATGTTTTTTTCTTTTTTCTTTTCTTTTTTAGTTTTTGTATTTTTTGGTCATTTACTGGTTTATTTTTCAAAATATTTCACTCCTATTTTTATAATAGTATAACAAACTCATGGCTAAAAAGCAATACTAAAACAATATATTGAAAATATTATTTTCATACATGGTTTTTCCAACAAATGATTGATTTATTCCTTGGTTTACTGTGTTTTCAGGAGCAATTTGTCCGAGAAACATTTGCAATTAAAAGTAATGCATATACAATTAATACTCCTCTTAAAATCCCGTAAATTAGTCCACCCGCTTTATTAATTTGATCTAATATAGGTAATTTTGCAACTAAATCAGCAATAAATGTTACAAATTTTAATCCTATTCTTATTCCTAAGAATAAAATTATAATAACTCCGCCTCTTACTATATTTACTGCTAGTGTTCTTGCTGTTTCTGGTAACATCTCATTTTTTGCTTGTTCTATAATTTCACCTGTTAAAGAATCTTCTTCATCCTCTTTCATAATGTCATTTGCTTTTTCATAAATAGCATCTTCTATCATTTCATCTATTCCTGTTCCATTTATTATTAAGTTTGAAATTGGTTGATATAATATAACTGTTAGAACAACTGCAACAATAAATGCAACTAATCCAATTGCTAGTTTTACTAATCCTTTTCTATATGCTAAAAATGTTGATAATAAAATAATTGCTACAATAATTACATCTACTACAATTCCCATATTTAACCCCTTCTTTCTTTAATTTTTTATAAATTTATAATTTCAATACTATCTCTATAAATAATTCCTGCAATGCTATCTGATAACACAATATTTGTGATTTCTTGGTTTGCAATGTATCTTTTTACTAACCAACCACTTGTATTTATAAACTCAATTTCTGTTCCTAAATTAAGTGCTATCATATTTCCATATGTTGAAATATCTTTTTCAACTGCATCTGCTGTATATTCTTTTATTCCTCTGTTTTCTGTATTTATTATATTAACAATTGATTCTGCTGTAAATAGTCCTGTTGATTTTTCTTCTATTTCAATTGCATGGTTTGTTAATTCTATTGATTGGAAAATTGTTTTTTTATTTTCGCTGTTTATAAGGATTGTATCTTGATCATTTTCAATTATATGTATGCTATCTGTGTACATGCATATTAACTTATTTTTATCTTGATATTTAATATTTGTAATTAATTTATCTTGTTCTCCTTTATAGGTGTGTTCAATTGAATTAGTTGGATCATTGCTTGCTTTTTCAATTGAAATTACTTTGATATTTGATTGTATAATTGTTCCTGATGTGTCTACTTCTGCAACTGCTAAGTATTTATCATCATTTGAAATTGCTACATCTGCTGTTCTTGTAGAAGACAAATAGGTTTTAAAAATTTCTTTTCCTTCTGGATTGTACATTGCAACTACTGTTTTATAACTTGTATCTGTTATAACAACTGCTACATATCCATTTTTGTTTACGTGTATTTGTGCTATGTTTCCTTCTGTTGTTGCTTCCCAAGAAATGTCTTTATCTGTAATAATATAGAATTTTTTTCCTTTTTTTTCTGCAATTGCTAAATATCTACTTTCTGAATTGAATATTGGATTTGATATTTGTATTTCTAGAGTTTTTTCTTTGTTTCCTGTATTTCCATAAATTTCAAATTGATTTTTGTTTAGTACTCCTATGTATTTATTAAATGCAAAAATATTAGAATGTTGGTCTTCTTTCATTTCTATTGTTGTTACTTTGTCTTGCATTACTTCTTTTCTAAGTATATTTTTGTCAATCCAATTTCTTACTTGTTTATTTGTTTGGTATACAATTATAACTGTTGTTATTAATATAATTATTAATCCAATGCTAATTCCTATTATTATTTTCTTTTTATTGATTTTTTTGGAACTTGCTTCTTCCTCTTTCCAATAATCCTTCATTATTTATTTCTCCTCTTTTATTTTATATCAGTTTTTAATGTTTTTTTCAAGTATTTCAAAGAGGTTTTTAAACAAATATTATTAATATTTTATTAATAATTTAAAAATTTGTAACAATCCTAAATAACCAAAAACCGGATATAATAAATTTACCAAATTTGAAAATCCAATTTTTGAAATTAGAACAGAAGTTATGCACATAATAAGCGCTACTTGTGTATAACTTTTTTTAGTTTTGGTTGTATTTTGTAAAAAACTTGAACCTAAAGAAATAGTTGTTGTAAAAATTGAACCTAATATAATGAATCCATAAATATATTTTAAAATTTTATACATATTGGAAACTACGTATACTGCTGGCATTTCTAGTTTTGTAATATCTACATCAACTCGGATAAGTAATAAAAATACAATTATGGATAATACAAAAATAATAAAACTACTTACAGTTGAAATTTTTATAATTTGTTTTTTATTTTTTATATAGTCTTTCAATGTTAATAATACTGGAATTAATAAAATGCTATTATAACTACTATATAAAATTGCGCTTAACACGTAATTTGCTTTGCTTGTTTGTATTATATAATTTTGAAATTCTTGTATTTTAGGTAAGTTTTGTAAATTAATTATTCCTATTATGACTAAAAATGCAATTAATATTGGTACTAAAATTTCATTGGCTTTTACAACTCCCTTTATGCTAGTCATAAACACAATAAATGTGATAATTGCTAAAATACCACTTCCTATTAAACTGTTTATCCCTAATTCTTGTTCAAAATATGCTCCAAATCCTGCTACCATAATAAAAAATGTGATAAGTATAAAAATATTAATTATGGCATTTATCACTTTATTAAATTTTTTCTTTTTATGAATTAATATTTCTAAGAAATCTTTATATGTTTCTACTCCATATTTATTTACAATTTGAAATGTTTTATAAATAACTATTCCAATTATTATGCTTGAAATTAAAATTCCAATAAAGCCTTTTATTCCATGAGAAAAAAAGAACAGATATATTTCTTGCCCAGATGCAAAACCTGCTCCTATCATTGTTCCTATGATAACAAATATAACTTTTAAAATATCATTCATAAAAACCCCATATTATTTTATGGGGTTTTCTTTTAATTATTCAATAATTATTTTTTTCTTCTTCTTACTTGCCAAATAATAATTCCTACTATAATAATTAATACTGGAATTGCAAATATGATAATTCTAATTATTGTATCTTGCATCTCTGTTGCTGTATAAGTTACTGTTCCTGTGCTTTTTCTTGCTACTATATCTTCTTGTCTATCTACTAAATAAGCAATTGAATTTAATATTAAGTCTTTGTTATATCCAAGTTGAATTGCTCCATATTGTGATTCTTGTGTTAATTGATAGTCTGAAATGAATACGTTTTCTCCATATATTAACAATTTTGATGTTAATTCACTTTCACCTGTTTCGTCATTTTTTTCTCTAATTGTCTTTTCTAGTTCTGCACCAACAATGAAAGTTCCTTCTTCTTCATCTTCTGCTCTACTATTTGATTGATTGCTAAAGTTGGTTCTATAATATGAACTGCTACTTGCAAGTAATAAATCTGTTTTTGTTACTTTTGCTTCTTCAAATTTATCTTCATCTACATTGATTTTTGTAGGGTTTACCATTATTACACCTGTTGTATTATATATGTCTTTTGTTACTTCTCCGCTTTCTACTTCTGGTATAACTAAGTCTGGTGCGTTCATAACCATTTTACTTGTGTCTGTTTCTCTTATAATTCCTACTTCAAATGGTTTTACACAATACATATCTAATATTTTATTTACATTTGGCATCTCAGGCGATTTTGTTACTGCTGCATTCATCCATAAGATGTTTCCTCCTGCTTGAATGTAGTTTGTAATTGCTGTTGTTGCTATATCATCAAAGTCTTTACTTGGTGTCATTATGACTAAAGTATCACAATCTTCTGGAACTTTTCCTACTGATAAGATATCTAATGTGTCTATTTCATTTACTTCATTTTCTAGAAGTGCTGATAAATAATATAGATTTTGATTTAAGGAAAAACTACTATATCCTTGTAAAAAATATACTTTTGGGATTTCTTCGCTACTTACGGATGCTATACTACTTGTTAATTTTTCCTCTGCTATATTTATAGTTTCATATGTAACAGAATCATATGTATATAAATCATTTTCAGTTAATACTTTTGATTTTTCTCCACATTCTATTATAATTCCTTCGGATCCACTTTCTATTCCGTATTTGTTTGCTAGGTCTGGTCTGTTATTTATATCTATTGCTTCTACAACAATTTTTTCATTTGCATTGTGATATTGTTTTGCTAAATCAATAAGAGCACTTTCTTCTGTATATCCTATAAAGTACATATTGACATCTTTTTCTATATTTTTTATTCTTTCTTTACTAGCATCTGTTAAAGAGTATAATTTTTCTTCGGTAAAATCAAGTGGTGCTAATTCTAAATTTTGCATTAAAACATTAATTGCAATAAACACTGCTACAATTATTGCTACTAATAAAAGTGTTGTACTTCCTTTAATTAGCCATTTTTTCTTGATAATTTCAATAAATTTATTTGGCTTTTTTGTTGTTTTATCTTTTTTTATTTTTTCTTTTTTAATTTTGGCTTTTTTAATATTGTCTTTCTTCTCTTTCAATTTAATTTCCTCCTTACACTTTTTTTCTATCTTACACTTTTTCTTCTTTGCATGAATATAACTGTAAGTAATAAACACATAATGGTAAATGCTATAAATGTAACTGTGTCTGCAATATCTATTTGTCCTGATGGAAATTTTGAGAACATATTTATTAGTGAAAAGTTTGTAAATATTGTATTAAATTGTGGTAAAAACCATGTTAATATGAAAAATCCTATTGTAATTACCCCTGCTATAATTTGATTTTCTGTTATGCTAGATGCTAATATTCCAAATGCTATGTAACTTATTGCTAATAATAAAAATCCAAACATTGTGACTAATGCTGTTACTATATGTGGTGTTCCAAAGAAACTTAATATAATAAAATACATAAATGTGCAAATTAATGTGATAACTACAATTAAGGTTGCTGCTATAAATTTACCTAATACCATTTTTGTAATACTAAGTGGTGAAGTAAGTAATAATTGCTCTGTTCCCGTTTTTCTTTCTTCTGCCATTGTTCTCATTGTTAATATTGGTACAATAAAAGTTAATATAGTTGCTCCTGAATAGAATATATATTCAAAATTTGTACTTTGATAATAAAATACGTCTGTATAGAAAAATATGCTAAACATTATTAAAAATAATCCTATAAATACATATCCTACTGGAGAATAGAAATAAGATTTTATTTCTTTTTTAGTAACTGCCCACATTTTATTTTCCTCCTTCAATTAATTTCATAAATGCATCTTCTAATGTTGTATCTACTTTTTTCATTTCAAATATTGTAACATTTTCTTTTGCAAATTGTGAGAATATAGTTTTTCTTAAGTCTGCATCTCCATTTGCTTCTATCATATATTGTTTAGTTCCATCATCATTTTCTTTTACTAATTCTAGTTTGTTTATTTCTTTTATTTGATTGATAATTTTTTGTGTTTTGTTTTCTGGATCTTCTACTGTTAAATAAATAGTGTTTCCATTGTTTACTTTGTTTTCTAAGTTTTCTGGTGTATCAATTGCTACAATTTTTCCTTTATTTATAATAATTACTTTGTTGCATATTTGACTTACTTCTGATAATATGTGTGAACTTAAGATGACTGTATGTGTTTTTCCAAGTTCTTTTATTAAATTTCTGATTTCTGTAATTTGTTTTGGATCTAAGCCTACAGTTGGTTCATCTAAAATTAGTATTTTTGGACTTCCAACTAGTGCTCCTGCCATACTTACTCTTTGTTTGTATCCTCTAGATAAATTTTTTATTAATTTCTTTTCTACTTCTTTTAATCCAGTTTTTTCAATTATTTTTTCTACTTGTTCTTTTCTAGTTTTACGATTTACTTTTTTTATTTCTGCCATGTAAGTTACAAATTCTTTAACTGTTAAATCTGTGTAAAGAGGTACTCCTTCTGGCATATATCCAATTTCTTTTTTTGCTTTTTTTGGCCTTTTTAACATATCATGACCATCTACTAAAATTTCACCTTCTGATTGCTCTATAAACCCTGTCATCATGTTCATAGTTGTACTTTTTCCAGCTCCGTTTGGTCCAAGTAGCCCTATAATTTCTCCATCTTTTATGGTAAAGCTGATATCATCTACGGCTACAAACTTTCCATACTTTTTTGTAACGTTTTTTACTTCTATCACAAAAAATTCCTCCTTTATTTATTCTCTAATTGTTTTTTCCCTAACATCTTATCATTTTATTTTTTTAATGTAAAGTACTTCACAAAAGAATTTTTTCGTTTGTGCCCTTTTTTTATTTTTAAAAGAAAAAATTATTAATATTTTTATGTAAATTTAACGTTTTGAGAATATTTTTTTAAAATGGTAATTATTTCCATAAAAAAAGGACAAAATGTCCCTATTGTGAATTTACATAATTATTCGCTTTGAATTATGCAACAAGACTTCTTATATTTTTTTGCTTATTTTTTATATGTCCTTTTGCCATTGTTAATATCACTACAAACGTTAAACTTAACATTAAATTCATTTTCTTTAAGCCTCGTATAAAATGATCATTAAACATATAATCTCTATCTATTCTTCCATTTAATCTTTCTACTTCTGTTCTCATTTTATATTTCGTTTTAAATTTTTTACTATCCCTTGCTATTGGAGTAAATATCCTATAGTCTGTTTCTAATGGTATTCTATATACTTTTTTACCTTTAGTTGCTCTTGTATATCTTAAACTATTATTCTCTTTATCATATCCTAAATATTTCATCTTTTCATATTTATTTAAGTCTAATATGTAAAATACTTCTCCGTCTTCATTATATGCTAATGGTTGATTTTCAACCTCTCTATATTCTTCTTCCTTCGACCACATATGACGTATATCTATTATCGCATTAATATCATATTTCTCTTTTAATCTTTTATTTCTCTCTCCATTGTCATAACCAGCATCTCCCATTAGATTATTCATTCTCTCTAATTTATATCTTTCATTTTCACTTTTTTCTAGTTCTTCTAGTATATTATCTAATTCAACTTGTTCAGAATTATTTGCAGGAGTTACT
>CANQHU010000023.1 GCA_947623945.1 uncultured Clostridia bacterium
TTTGCATAAAAAAACAGAATATTTCTTTAATATCGAAATACTCTGTAATATAGATGATTACTGCATTTTATTAAATTCTCTTTGTGGTTGGTATATTTTAAATACAAGAGGTGTAGATTTAAATTTACAATTTCCTGCACGGATGGCAAGAAGCAAAAGAAATAAAATACGCCCAAGGGTATAACAAGCCAAGTCCACGTGACTTTGTAGGATATCGGTCCATTAACAGAGCCAGAATCATTAGCAATATATAACTTCACTTTAGCACATAACTTTAGACTTGTCATAGCATATCACACTCAAGGGCAAGAAATATATTGGCAATTCCAAAACTTCAATCCACAAGATTCTCTTTCCATTGGAGAACAATTTGCAAAAGCAAGTGGCTATGTTTTAGCAAAAACACCTTACAATTCCAGTTTTGCTGGATATAAAGACTGGTTTATTCAAAATTACAATAGACCTGGCTATACAATTGAAGCAGGCATTGGGCAAAATCCTTTACCTATTTCACAGTTTAATGAAATTTATCAAGATAATTTAGGCATTCTAGTTTTAGGTGCTATTTTATAATTTTCTATTTATACATACAAATTACTAACCTTTATACTGACCACCATTAATATGCATAACTTGCCCTGTAACATAAGAAGAATCTGGGCTTGCTAGGTATATAAATAATGGTGCTATTTCATATGGATGTCCTGCTCTTCCCATTGGCGCATCTGATCCTAATGTAGGTATTTTTTCTGCTTCCCAACAAGCTGGTTGCAAAGGAGTCCAAAATACACCGAGGAGATACTGCATTTACTCTTATATTTTTTGATGCTAAATTTGTTGCTAAAGACCTTGTAAATCCTACTATTGCTCCTTTACTTGTTACATAGTCTATTAATTCTGGCTCTCCTTGAAAAGTCGTAATTGATGTTACATTTATAATACTACTACCTGGATGCATATGCTTTAATGCTCTTTTTGTTAGATAAAACATAGAGTAAATATTTGTCTTCATTGTTAAATCAAATTGTTCATCTGTTATATCTAATAAACTTTTTTGCTGATATTGGACTCCACTATTATTTACTAAAATATCTATTCTACCATACGCCTTCATAGTTTCATCTACTATTTTATCGCAAAATTTTGTATCTTTAATATCACCTGCAAGTAACAGACAAGTTCCACCCAATCTTTCAATAAAGTCTTTTGTTTCTTCTGCGTCTTTATGTTCATTATAATAGGCAATAACTACTGTTGCTCCCTCTTTTGCAAATCCGAACTGCAACTGCTCTACCTATTCCTGAATCCCCACCAGTTATAATTGCAATTTTATTCATCAGTTTTCCAGCTGCTCTATAGTAAGGATTATTAAATATTGGTCTTGGTTTCATTAAATATTCCATCCCTGGCTGAGTATCTTGATGTTGTGGTGGAAATTCAATTTTATAGTCTTTACAGATTAAACCATATCCTTGTTCATCTATGTATTTTATATAATCCATATTTATCACCTCATTTATTTATATTCATTAAATTAATTTTTGTGAATATTTGTTACGACAAAAAGAAGTAGAAAATTTTCCTCTTTTCTACTTCTCTATATTCAAAAATTTTTATTTTACAATTGTTCTCTTTTCGTCTGCACCTACACCAATGTATTTAACTGGAACTCCAACAAATTCTTCTATAAAGTGAATGTAATATTTAGCTTCTTTTGGTAATTCTTCAAAAGTTGTAGCACCTTCTGTTTTCCATCCACCTTTAAATTCTTTGTAAATTGGCTTACAGTTTTCTTTATCTATTGGAACATTAGTGATTGTTTGTCCTTTATATTCATAACCAATACATACTTTTATTTCTGGTAGATTTCCAATTGTGTCTAAGTGATTAACGCAAAGTGATGTTAGCCCACTTGGGATTTTTGCATGCTTTATCATAACTAGATCAAGCCATCCTGTTCTTCTAGGTCTTCCTGTTGTAGTGCCATATTCATGCCCAAGTTCACGAATTGTATCTCCAATTTCATTTTTTTGTTCTGTTATAAATGGTCCGTTTCCAACACGTGATGTGTATGTTTTTATTACTCCTATTACTTCATTTACGAGTGTTGGTCCAATTCCTGCACCAGATACTGTTCCACTTGCATTTGGATTAGATGATGTTGTCATTGGATAATCTCCATGGTCATTATCTAAATAGAAAGATTGTGCTCCTTCTATAATTATTAATTTGTTTTCTTCAATTGCTTTTTCAATTATTGGATAAGTATCTGCAATAAAATCTTTTACTACTTCTTTGTATTTCATGCAATAGTTATATTCATCTTCTACTGTTATTTCTGGAAATTTTTCTGCTTCAATTTTTCCTAATTTTATTTGTTCATTTACGTTTGTAGATAAAATATTGTAGTTTTTCAAGTTTAACTCTATTTTTTGTTTTAATTCTTTTTCGTCTAAGAATAAATCTATCATTCTTAAATTTGTTCTTCTTGCTTTTTCTTCATAAGTTGGTCCTACTCCTCTTCCTGTTGTTCCAACTTTATTATTTCTAAGTGATTCATATAGTCTATCTAATTCTCTGTGATGTGGCAATGTTATATGTGTTCTTTGGCTAATTACAAAATTGCTTTTTTCTACTTGTATTTTTGCATTTCTCATTTGTTCTATTTCTTCTGATAATACTTTTAAATCTGCTACTACTCCTGGTCCTATCATAGAAAGTGCTTCTGGTCTAATAATTGATGATGGTAATAAGTGCATTGCATATTTTACACCATTTGCAACAACTGTATGTCCTGCATTACATCCTCCTGTTGACCTTATTACAATTGCTGCATTTTTTGCTTCGAAGTGAGAAGCTCTACCTTTACCTTCATCTCCATATTGAAGCCCTACAATTTCTTTTATTGCCATATTTTATCTACCTCCTAGTTTTATTTCAATTATTTTGTTATCCATTTTACTAAATCTAAATTTGTTGGTTCTAATAGCATTTCATGTTTTGGCATAACTCTGAATGTATAACCATAATTTCCACCTGTTGTTAATTCTATTTTAGATGTAAAGTAATATTTTCTATTTTCATCATCTTGATCTGTTAATTTCATTGGTGTAATACTTACATTTTCTACTACTCCATTTTCTAAAATTTTGCCATAATATACTTCAACTGTTACATTTTCAATATTGATATTTGGAAGTTCTACTTCACATGCTACTTCAATATTGTTTCCAGCATCTATTGTTATATTGTCTAAGTTGTTTACTTGAGTTATTTTTATATCTTTCCAATTAGTAAATAAATCTTTTTTCCATGAATTATATGCTGCTACATTGTCAATATCAGAATAATATTTTTTTGTTAAATTACAAAGTGGTATATATAATTTAGTTGTATAATCTACTAACATTCTAGCTGTGCTATATTTTCCACCTGTTGTAACAATAGAGTTTTTCATTAGTTCTAGCCATTTTTTAGAAATTCCATTTCTGTCTTTATTGTAATAAGTAGGTATTATTTTTTCTTCTAATGTTCTATACATACTTTGACTATCTGCCATATCTTGTGCTTCATAAGAATCGTATTCTGCATTTGTTCCAATTGTCCAACCATTTGTCTGGTCATATCCTTCTGCCCACCAGCCATCTAAAACGCTAAAGTTAATAACTCCATTTACAGATGCTTTTTGTCCACTTGTTCCAGACGCTTCCATTGGTCTTCTTGGATTATTTAACCAAACATCAACACCACTTACTAAATATCTTGACATAGCAATATTATAATTCTCTAAGATAAATATTTTTCCTTTAAATTGTGGCATCATTGATATTTCATGAATATATTTTATTAAGTCTTGTCCTTCTTTATCTGCTGGATGCGCTTTTCCTGCAAATATTATTTGAACTGGTCTACTTTCATTGTTTAAAATTTGTGTAATTCTTTCTAAATCTTTAAAAATTAATGTTGCTCTTTTGTATGTTGCAAATCTTCTTGCAAATCCTATTGTTAGTGCATTAGGATTTAATTTTGAAACAATTGCATTTATTTCTTCATAACTATAACCAGAACGTCTTAATCTTTCTGTTGTATTTTCTTTTACTAATTTTAATAATTTTTCTTTTCTTTCTACATGAACATTCCATAATTTTTCATCTGGTATATTTCTTATTTTTTCCCATATGTAATCTTGATGAATGTTATCTTGCCAATATGGAATTAGGTATTTATTATATAGTTCTTTCATTTTTGGAGCAAGCCATGAACAAGTGTGTATTCCATTTGTTACATGTCCTATTGGAGATTCATTTGCTGCAATGTTTGGCCATACTTCTCCAAATAGTTCTCTTGATACTGCTCCATGTAATTTACTAACTCCATTTTTCTTTCCTGCTATTTTTAATGCTAGTATTCCCATGTTAAAACCTTCATCTAAGTCTATTCCTGGCTTCATTCCTAGTCTTAAAAATTCTTCTCTAGATAACCCTAATCTTGGCCAGAAGTCTTTAAAATATTTTTCTACTAAAGGAAGTGGGAAAATATCGTTTCCTGCTGGTACTGGAGTATGTGTTGTAAATACTGTTTTTGAACTTGCAATATCTCGTGCTACTTCAAATGATACTTGTTTTTCTCTAATTATGTTTTTTATAATTTCTAGATTTAAGAATGCAGAGTGTCCTTCGTTCATATGATATACAGTAGGATTTAAATTTAAGTATTTTGTTAATAAATTTACTCCTGCCATACCTAAAACTATTTCTTGGCGAATTCTCATTTCTTGATCTCCACCATATAGTCGTAAGGTCACATTTCTATCTTCTTCATTATTTTTTTCAATATCAGAATCTAATAAATATAGTTTTACTCTTCCCACATTTATTTGCCATACTTTTAAATATAGCCTTCTTTTTGGGAATTTGACATATATTGTTAAGTCTTCTCCTTTTTCATCTTTTACTGGATTTATTGGCATGTCAAATAAATCTATATTTGTATATTCTGTTTCTTGTTGACCATATCCATTTATTTTTTGATTGAAATATCCATTTTTATAAAGGAGTCCTACTGCAACTAGTGGAATTCCTAAATCACTTGCTGATTTTAAATGGTCTCCAGAAAGAATACCGAAGTCCACCAGAATAGATTGGTATTGTTTGGTCTAATCCGTATTCTGCTGAAAAGTATGCAATTAAATCATTTTTGTTTTCAGGATATTTGTTTGAAAACCATGTGTTTTTGCTGTTCATATATCCTTCAAAGTTTTCTACTATTTTGTCATATTCTTTCAAAAATGGTATGTCTTTTGCCGCTTTTTCTAATCTTTCTTGTGATACATGTTTTAAAAATTTTACTGGATTTTTGTTTGATTGCTCCCATAAGTCTACATCTATTTTTTGAAATAGCCTTAAAAATTCAGTGTTCCAAGACCACCATAAATTATTTGCAATTTCTGATAATTTTTCTATTCTTTTTGGTAATTGTGGATTTACCGTTATTCTATTGAATACGTACATAGTTTACTTTTCCTCCTTCGTAATTTTACTTAATTTTTTCTTTTTGTATTTGCATTTATATTATCTATTAAATAGTTGTTTTTGTCAAATGTTTTTTAATTTTTTATTTAGAAAATTCTTAAAATATCATTATAAGTTACATATAAAGAAATAGCTATTAAAATTGCAAAACCTGCTAATTGTATATTAATTTCTGTTTGTTCATTCATTGGTTTTCTTCTAATCCATTCAATTAAAAGAATTAGAATTTTACCTCCATCTAATGCTGGAATTGGTAAAAGGTTTGTTACTCCCAAAGACAATGAAATTAAAGCCATCATTTCAAAAAATTCTCTTATTCCATCAGTTTTAGCAACTACCTCTGAAATTCCAACTGGTCCCATCATTTGGTCTACCCCGACATTGCCTGTAAATAACTGTTTTAAGTTATCAATAATTGAAAATAAAAATTCTTCTGTCTTCATACCACCATTAATACATCTATTTAAAAATGTATCTTCTGCTGACTTTAAATTTACTCCCAAGTAGTAAGTTGATACATAATCTGGTTCTAATTCTATTGTCACTTCTTGGTTTCCTCTTTTTAATACAAATGTCATTACATTTAAGCCTTCTTTGCCTATTTCTTGCAATACTACATTTCTATCTCCATTAATGTCTATTCCATTTATTTTTAATATTACATCATTTGCTTTTATTCCGTTTTTTTCTGAACTACTACCTTTTTCTACCGTAATTATTTTACATTTGTCATCCAAATAAATTCCTGTAACTTTTGAATATACTTCGGTTGGTTTTATTTTATAAGATAAAATTTCTCCTTTTCTTTCTATCTTAAATTCTGTTTCTTTTCCTTGTATTTTTTCTATTACTTTATCTAAGTCTTTTTTGCTATTTATTTTTTGTCCATTTCCTTCTATTATTTTATCTCCTACTTGCAATCCCGCTTCTTTAGCAGCATATTCGTCAATAAGTTCTCCTATCTCATTTGATACATAAGTTCCTGAAGTTGCAGATAGTGTAAAATAGACAATAATTGCAAATAAAATATTTACAGTTGCTCCAGCAATTACAATTGCAAGTCTTTTTGGAATACTTGCTTTAGAAAAAGAACCTTCCTTTTCAGAGCGTTCTTCTTCTCCTTCCATGCTATTATATCCACCAAGAGGTATTAATCTTAAAGTGTATTTTGTTTCTTTTCCTTGCTTTTGCCATATTTTTGGTCCAAAACCAATTGCAAATTCATTTACCTTGACTTTGCAAAGTTTTGCTATTGTAAAATGCCCTAATTCATGTATTGTAATTAAGACACCTAATAATATTATAATTTTTAAAGCTGATATAAAAAAAGCTATCAAATTGTTCCTCCTTATTTATAATAAAGTAAATAAGCTATATGCAAATGGTGCTAAAAATATTAAACTATCAATTCTATCTAACATTCCACCATGACCTGGTATAAGATTGCTATAATCTTTTATGCCTACAAATCTTTTTATACTAGATGCTGCAAAATCTCCTATTTGCCCAATCAAACTTAGTATTATGTCTATTCCAAACATAAATAAATAAGAATAATCCATTCCCCAATATGTATTTGCAACATATGTATATATTAATATTAAAAGTACGCTACCTATTGTTCCTCCTATACATCCTTCAACTGATTTTTTAGGACTTACTGCGCTAAATTTATGTTTTCCAAAACATTTTCCTATTATGTAAGCAAATATATCTGTTCCCCATGCTGCAAAAATTGCATACCAAATTAAAATTTTTCCATTTTTCATTCCATCAATAAATGCTACAAACATTATGAAAAATACAACATAGAATATTCCTATAAAAGTATATGCAATGTCTTTAAAGTTTGTTTTCATGTCTGTTGCTATTACTTGTGCAAATAAAATTACTAAAATTGTTGGTACACTGAGTGTTACTATCATATTTAAATATTCTTGTGGCACAATGTGTATTAGTGCAATGCTAAAGCAACTTGCATAGCCTAGCCATTTTACTGGGTTTGCCACTTTTTTTATTGCATTAAAGTATTCATTCATACTAAGTATTGCAATTATTGATAATGCAAAATCTACTAGAACTTTATCCCCTAATAATAATATTAATAATACCAATGGAAATCCAAGTAGTCCTGAAGTTATTCTTTCAATATTCATAAATTTTTCCTTTCTTTTACCCTGCACCAAATTTTCTAGTTCTTTTATTGTATTCTGCAATTGCATAATCTAAATCTTCTTCTGTAAAATCTGGCCAATTTTTATCTATAAATAATATTTCTGTGTATACTAATTGCCATGGTAAAAAGTTACTAAGCCTTTTTTCACCACTTGTTCTAATTACTAAGTCAGGATCTGGCTCTCCTTTTGTATATAAATTTTCTGATATTAATTGTTCTGTTATATCTTCTACATTTATTTCGTTATTTTTTACCATATTTGCTATTTGCTTTGTTGCTCTTACCAATTCATCTCTTCCACCATAATTTAATGCAATATTAAAAGTAACTCCTGTATTGTCTTTGGTTCTTTCCATACAATTTTTTATACTTTTTTGCATTCCTGCTGACAAAGGTGTTATATCACCTAATATTTTTACTCTAATGTTTTCTGAGTCTGCTCTTTTTGAATAATCATCTAAGTAATTTTGAAGTAAAGTCATTAATGCTTTTACTTCATCTTCTGCTCTTTTCCAATTTTCTGTTGAAAATGCATATACTGTTATATATTGTAATCCAATTTTATTGGCATATCTGACTATTTTTTCTAAAGTTTTTGCTCCTTGTTTATGTCCAAAACTAACTGGCATTCCTTTAGATTTTGCCCACCTTCTATTTCCATCCATAATTATTGCAATGTGTTTTAAATCCATTTGTTCACCCCATATATTTAAAAGTCACTATTTATTACGATTTTGTATATATAAAGCTAAATTCTTTAAAAATTCTGCTTTTTGTCCATAGTTTTCTATTTCTTTTATTGCTTCTTTTGTTATTTTGTCTAAAATTTCTTTTGCTCCGTCTTAAGCCATATTGAGAAACATATGTGCATTTTCCCGCTTCTTTATCGTTTCCAACTGGTTTTCCTAATATTTCTTCATTGCCTTCCTCTGATAAAATATCATCTTTTATTTGAAAAGCTAATCCTATTTTTTCTGCATAATTGGTTAATTTTTGTAAATCTTCTTCTTTACTATTTGCAAGTATTGCTCCTGCTCTTACACTTGCTTTTAACATCGCTCCTGTTTTGTTTTCATGTATATATTTTAATTCTTTTTCTGTTATAGTTTTCCCTTCTGCTTCTGTGTCTAAATATTCTCCTGTAAGCATTCTATCCACTGCTATTGTATATTCTTGCAAAACTTGCATTTTTGCTTGTATATCTTCTTTGTTGCTTTTTCTTATATCTTTACTTATTACCATATAAGCAGAATTTAATAATCCATCTCCTGCTAAGATTGCAGTTGCTTCATTAAACATTTTGTGATTTGTTGGTTTTCCATGTCTAAAGTCATCATTATCAATTCCTGGTAAATCATCATGAATTAATGAAAAGTTGTGTATCATTTCTATTGCTACTGCATATGGCATACATTTTTCTATATCTTCTTTAAAAAGTTTATATGTAACTAATACCAAAATTGGTCTTAGTCTTTTTCCTCCTGCCATTAAACTATATTCCATAGAGTTGTTTAATACTTCTTCTGGACATTTTTCTTTTTTTATATATTTTTCTAGTTCTTGGTTTATTTGATTTTGATATTTTTGTAATTCTTCTTTGAAATTTACCATTTTTATAACATTCCTTCCCAAGTTACAAATAGATTTATACTGACATTATTTCTTTTTCCTTTTTCTCTAGGATTACATCTATTTCTTCTATATTTTTGTCTGTCATTTTTTGAATTTCGTTTTCTGCTTGTTTTAATTCATCTTCTGTCATTTCTCCATTTTTTTGAGAAGTTTTGGCTATATCTAATCCATCTCTTCTAATGGCTCTTATTGCTACTTTTGCTTCTTCTGCCATTTTGCGGACATCTTTTACTATTTCTTTTCTTCTTTCTTCATTTAATTCTGGAAAAGCTAGTCTTATTACTTTTCCATCGTTATTTGGATTAATTCCAATATCTGATGCTAATATTGCTTTTTCAATTTCTTTTAAAATACTTGCATCCCATGGTTGTATTACTATTAATCTTGCTTCTGGAACAGAAACTCCTGCTACCTGATTTATTGGTGTTGGTGTACCATAATAATCAATTTTTATTTTGTTTAATACCGCTGGGTTAGCACGACCTGCTCTTACTTCTGCTAATTTTTCACTATAAACACTAATGGTTTTTTCCATTTTTTCTTTTAAATTTGTATAATCCATAATTTTCTCTCCTATTCTTTAATTAATAAATAATTTATATTTTTTTAATGTACAATTGTTCCTATTTTTTCTCCTTTAACTGCTCTTACTATGTTTTCTGGATCTGCTATTCCAAATACTAGTAAAGGCATATTGTTATCTCTACACATTGCTGTTGCTGTTGAGTCCATTACTTTTAAGTCTTTTTCTAATACTTCTGAGTATGTAATTTCTTCATATTTTTTTGCTGTTTTGTCTAATTTTGGGTCTGCTGAATATACTCCATCTATTGTTTTTCCAAGTAAGATAACATCTGCTTTTATTTCAGTTGCTCTTAGTACTGCTGCTGTATCTGTTGTAAAATATGGATGTCCTGTACCACCTGCAAATATTACTACTCTTCCTTTACTTAAGTATTTTTCTGCTTTTCTTTGGATAAATGGTTCTGCAATTTCTCTCATTTCGATTGCTGTTTGTAGTCTAGCAGTAATGCCTTTTGCTTCTAGTGCATCTTGCAATGCTAATCCATTCATTGCAGTTGCAAGTACTCCCATATAGTCTGCTGTTGTTCTTTCCATTTGATGTCCATTTCTTCCTCTCCAAAAGTTTCCTCCACCTACTACTATTGCAACTTGTACTCCCATTTCTACTATTTCTTTTATTTTATCACATATTTTTTCTACTGTACCGTGCATCTACACCTACTTTTTGTTCTCCTGCTAATACTTCTCCACTTAGTTTTAATAGTACTCTTTTATATTTTGTTTGGCTCAAAATTTCCACTCTCCTTCAAATATATTTTTGCCATTCACATTTTATCATAGTTTAAAAAAAAATACAGTATTTTTTAAAGATTTTCTTAATTTTTTATAAATATTAATGGGGACTTAAGTTTTTTTAACTTAAGTCCCCATTGATAATTTATTTTAATTGTTTCATTACTTCTTCTGCAAAGTTTTCTTCTTTTTTCTCAATTCCTTCGCCTTTTTCAAATCTTGCAAATTCTACTATTTCACTATCTGTTTCGCTTAATAATTGACTTATTTTTTTGTTTGGATCTTTTACAAATGCTTGATCTACTAAACAAACTTCTTCATAGAATTTTCCGATTCTTCCTTGTACTATTTTTTCAGCAATTGCTTCTGGTTTTCCTTCATTCATTGTTTGTGCTTTTAAGATTTCCATTTCTTTTTGTAGTCTGTCTGATGGAACTTCTTCTTTTCTTACAAATTCAGGTCTTGCTGCAGCAATTTGCATACATACATCTTTTGCTACTTCTCTGTTTCCTTTTTTCATGTTAACTAAAACTGCAATTTTTCCATCTCCATGAATGTATTTTTCAACTAATCCTTCTGCTTCAAATCTTGCAAATCTTCTAATGTTCATGTTTTCACCAATTGTAGCAATTTTTTCAACTAAAAGCTCTTGTACTGTTTTTCCTTGTGCTTCAATTGATTCTTGTGCTAATAATTCTTCTAAATTTTTTGGATTTTTTTCAACTATTTGTTTTGCTATGTTCATAACAAATGTTTTAAATTCTTCATTTTTTGCAACAAAGTCAGTTTCTGCATTTACTTCTACGACTGAACCTACTTTTCCGTCTTCTGAAATATAAGCCTCTACTAATCCTTCTGCTGCTATTCTTCCTGATTTTTTAGCTGCTTTTGCAATTCCTCTTTCTCTTAATAATTCAATTGCTTTCTCCATGTTTCCATCAGTTTCTGTTAAAACTTTTTTGCAGTCCATCATTCCTGCTCCAGTTTTTTCTCTTAATTCTTTTACTAAACTTGCTGTAACCATTTTTTATCCTTCCTTTCTTTTATTTTAAACAAAGGACATCCTTTATTTTTTATTCTTCTACTTCTTCTTCCTCTGATGCTACAACTTCTTCCATGCTAGACATATCTTCTTCTTGCATTTCTGGTTCAAAGCTTTCACCTTGTCTACCTTCTATAACTGCATTTGCCATAACATCTGCAATTAATTTTACAGCTCTTATTGCATCATCGTTTCCTGGTATTGGATAATCTACTTCTTCTGGATTGCAGTTTGTATCGATTAATCCTACTACTGGAATTCCTAATTTTTTTGCTTCTAAAATAGCTATTCTTTCTTTTTTAGGATCTATTAAGAAAATTACTCCTGGTAATTCATTCATTTCTTTGATTCCACCAAGGTTTTTCTCTAATTTTTCCATTTCCTTTTTCAATAAGATTACTTCTTTTTTAGGTAATCTGTCAAATGTACCATCTTCTTGCATTGTTTCTAAGTCTTTTAGTCTTTGAATTCTTCCTTGGATAGTTCCGAAGTTTGTTAACATTCCTCCTAACCATCTTTGATCAACATAGTACATTCCACATTTTTGTGCTGCTTCTTTCATGCATTCTTGTGCTTGTTTTTTTGTTCCTACGAATAGAACTGTTTTTCCTTCTTCTGCTTGTTCTTTGACAAAGGCATATGCTTCATCTAATTTTTTTGATGTCTTTTGTAAATCGATGATATGAATTCCATTTCTAGCTTGAAATATATATTCAGCCATTTTTGGATCCCATCTTCTTGTTTGATGTCCAAAGTGAACACCTGCTTCAAGTAATTGTTTCATTGCAACTACTGCCATTTTTCTTTCCTCCTTTTTGTTATTTCTTCCACAAAGTTTCTTCATTTTTTAGGACCTATTATTTTAGGCACTTCCCTCAAAACTCTCCTCTGTGTGATTAATACGCATTTTAGTATATCACATTCTAATAATTATTTCAAGTATTTTTTATAATTTTTAGGTGTTTTTTGGGACGGGGCAAAAAAACACCTTTACAAATAATAAATAGGTGTTTTTTTGCCCCGTCCCAAAAAACACCTATAGGGTTGCTCCGATTATTCCTGCATCATTTCCTAAAACTGCTGCTTCTAATACAATTTCTGCCCTTTCTGGTTCTATTTTTTCTTTTAGTCTAGGTAATAATACATCTTGAAAATAAACAAAACTTCCTCCAATTCCAATAACTTCAGGTTCAAATATTCTTATTAAGTTCATTATTCCAATATTTAGATTTTCTATGTATTCTGATACAACGTTTTCAACTATTTGGTAATTTTCATTTCCTGGTTGATTTTTTCTTATCATGTCCAATAGTTGTTCTCCTCTTACGTTTTCATCAAATCCTAAAGATTTTCTTAAATTATTTTTTAATGCTTTCATAGATGCATATCTTTCAAAACATCCTTTTCTTCCGCATGTACATTGTATTCCATTTTTTTCAATTACCATGTGTCCAATTTCATATCCTGGTCTTTTTCCTGCTTCTAGTAATTGATTATTATAGAATACTGCTCCACCTATTCCTGTTCCTAGGGTTAAGAACAAACTTCTATCATAACCTTTTAAACAACCATAGGTATATTCTGCTAAAGCTGCACATTTTGCATCATTTCTTATTTTTATTGGCAAGCCAATTTTTTCTTGCAATATTTGAGCAATTGGATAATTTTTTATACCAATGTTTCCAGTTTCTATCATTACTCCATTTTCTGCCCATCCAGGTATTGCCATTCCAATTTCTTCTATTTCATACTGTGCTTTAAATTGACTTGCTTGCTCAATAATTGTGTCTTCAATTGATTTTTTTATATTTTCCTTTTCTACACTTGTTAATCTTTTTTCTGTTTTTTCTCGTATTTTTCCTTCTTCATCTACTACGCCTATTGCTATATGGCTTCCGCCTAAATCAATTCCTATTTTCATTTGCTCTCACCTCTTATACTCCATATGCTGAGAATAAGAAGTTACCCATATAAACTTGAACACAAGGTACTAATACAACTAATACGAAGAAGATTAATACTGCTCCAACTATTGCATATACTACTTGTGGTAATGCTTTCATTATTTTGGTCATAATGTTGTCTATATCTATTTCCATATATTCTACTAATTTTCCCATCATTTCTGTTAAGTCTGTCTGCATACCTATTTTTAACATTTCTGTCATCATTGGTTTGGTTAATCCTGATTTTTCAAATGGTTCAATCCATGAAGAACCAATTAATATGTTGTTTATAGATGTTTCTATAATAGATAACATTACATAGTTTTTTATTACGTTTTTACTTACTTCAATTGAGTCTTGAATTCTCATACCATTTTGTAAGTTCAATAACATCGCTTTCATTAATCTTGAAAAGTCTAATGCAAATATTAATTCACCAAATATAGGCATTTTATATTTAAAATAGTGAAAATTATATTTTCCTTTTGGTGTATTAATATAGAATATTATTGCAGCAACAACTACAACTATTATGAATACCGGTATATACCAATACATTATTACCATATCTACAAAATCTGCAAACCATAAAGTTATAGCTGGCAATTTTTCATCTGTTCCTAATTCATCAAATATTCCTTGGATGGCTGGAATTGCAAATAATGTACCAACCACTAGCATAACTAATAACAATACAAATTGTACTATATTAGGAATTAATATTGATCTTAATTTCTTATTTAGCGCTTCTGTATCATCTAAGTATTTTACTGCTTGCTCTAATGATGTAGTAAGTGAACCTGAAAGTTCTCCTACTTTTATCATGTTTATATATATGTATGGAAATACATTTGAGTAATATTCCATTGTTGTATACATGTTTTCTCCGGCTTCTACACCTGCTAAAATATCTTCCAAAATACCTCTAAATGATAAGTTCTCGGTACTTTCAATTATTGTATTAAGTGCATGTATGTTGTTAAAGTTGGCTTTTTTCAATAAATAAAAGTTTTGTGTAAATACTACTAAATCTCTTGGGGTTATTTTTTCTGTTTTTGCAAAATATAAATTAACTTTTTCTTTTAAACTAAGAGTTTGCTTTTTGTTTCTAATTTGAGTTGTATTTACATTTTTCATTATTTCTTGTATGTCAGTAACATTTCTTTTTTGTTTTTTAGGTGTTTTATTTGCACGGTAAGAAACTTGTTCTATTGATATTGGTAGTAAATTACTGCTTTTTAAAGATTTTATTAAATTTAATCTACTAGATGATTCTACCCTGTTTCTTACAATTACACCTGATTTTGTCATCGCTCTATACGTATATACAGGCATTGGCTTGTCCTCCTCCTACTTTATTTTTTATCACGTTTAATTTTTAATTGCATAATTGTTCTATTTAAAGTCTCTAAATTTTTCTCTTCAATTTGAGCTTTTGCTTGCTCTAACGTAATTCTATTATTTACAAATAATTCTGCTAATGAATTAATTAATCCTATACTTCCTTTATCTGCACTACTTTGTATAGCATCTTCTATTTCTGATACACTTAGTTTTTCTTTACGAATTATACCTGCAACAACATTATCAACAACCATTACTTCTGGTACTAATACCAATTTTCCATCTGTGCCTTGTAATAATCTTTGTGATACAACAAGTTTTAATAATGCTGATAATAAATATTTAATACTTGCTTGGTCTCTTACTTCGTAGAAGTTTATCATTCTATCGATTGTTTCTGCACAAGATTTTGTATGTAATGTTCCTATTACTAAGTGTCCTGATTCTGCCATTTCAATGGCTGCTTCCATTGTTATTTTATCACGAATCTCTCCAATTATTAAGATATCGCAGTCCTCTCTTAATGAGTTTTTAACACCATCACTGAAGGTTAAACTATCTCTACCTTTTCCAACTTCTTTTTGTACAATTAAAGATTTTTTTGAATGATGCTTATACTCTACTGGGTTTTCTAATGTTAATATTTTTTTATTTTGATTTTCATTTATGTGGTTAATTAATGCATTTAATGTTGTACTTTTACCAGAGTTTGTTTTACCAGTAACCAACATCAATCCTTGTGGTTGGTATGTCATTCTTCTTACAATATCTGGTACTCCTAGAGATTCATAAGTTGGTAACTCATTTTTTATCAATCTTAGAGTACATAGTGGAATATCATCAGAATAGGAGATATTTACCCTTAAACGTATGTCTTTGTACTCATATGATGTATCTAATTTTCTAGTAGTATTAAATACTTCATCTTTATCAACATTTCCTTTTACTAAATAGTCATATATTTCATACATGTCATCTACTGTCAATATTTTGCTATCTGGCACTGGTACTAAATTTCTTGCAATTCTAAGCATTGGCTTATTATTGCAAATTAAATGTACATCTGATGCATCTAATTCAATTGCTTTATCTAATATTTTATCAACGTTCATAATTTCCTCCTTTGTATTTCCACTTAAAATACTAATAATTTTTTATTTAATTCTTCTAATGTCGTATATCCTTGTATTACTTTGTTGATACCATCCACTAGTAATGGCTTGTAATTTTGTTCTAGTGCTTTTTTCCTTATCTCTAAACTTGATTTACCTGTCATGATTTCTTCTTTTATTTCATCTGTTATATTTAATATTTCAAAAATTCCAATTCTGTCATAAAATCCTGTGTTATTACAATATTTGCAACCTGGTGTTTCATATGTTATTCCACTAGTATCAAAATCAACATTATATTTTTTGCCAATTGCTTCTATAATTTTCTTTTCTCTATCATTAAATTTTCTTTCTACTTTGCATTTTGGACATACTCTTCTTACTAATCTTTGTGAAATAGATGTTGCTAATGTACTTGATATATCATAATCAGAAAGTCCCATTTTTCTTAATCTTGTTATTACTTCTACACTATCAATTGTGTGAATTGTAGATAATACATAGTGTCCTGTTTGTCCTGCTTGAATTGCAATTTCTCCAGTTTCTGTATCTCTTATTTCTCCAACTAATATGATATCTGGGTCTTGTCTTAAAACCGTTCTTAAAGAACCTGAGAAAGAAGATTTGTTATCTATTTCAATTTGGTTTAGTCCTTTTATTCTTATTTCTACTGGGTCTTCAATTGTTGTTATATTTATTTCTGGTTTGTTTAGATAATCCATAAAACTGTAAAGAGTTGTTGTTTTTCCTTCTCCTGTTGGAGCCGCAATTATAGTTATACTATTTCTTTTATTAATACTTTTATTTAAGTCTTCTTCTGTTCCTGGGAAGCCTAAATCAAATATATTTTTGATGTTTTCATTTTTCTTTAATAATCTTAATACGAACTTTTCTCCATATACATTTGGTTGAGAAGATACACGAATATTATAATCTTCGTATAATAAAATTCTACCATCTTGTGCTTCCTGTTTTTCTTGATGCATATTTGAAATTGCTTTTAGTCTTCCGAATTATTTGTTGTTGCTTTTCTTTTTTTATTCTTGCTGCTGTAAATAATTCACCATCAATTCTATATCTTACTCTAACTTCTTCTGCCATTGGTTCAATATGAATATCACTTGCTCTTCTTTTCATTCCTGTTTTTATGATGCTATCTACTAAACCAATAATTGTATCTGTACGATCTGTTGCTTCTTCAAAATCAGCAGTTGCTTCTCCTTCCATTGATTTTAATATTCTATCAATATCACTTTCAAAGGTAATATAACTATCCATTACTAACCCTTTGTTTAGTAATAATAGTCTTATTGTATTAATATTAGAATTGTTTACAGTGTTTGCAAAACATACTTTAATTCTTCCATTTGAAACTTCAAAAGGAATAACTTTATTCTTTTTGGCCACGTCTAAAGAAAAGTAGTCTGTTAGTTTTACTTTTATTGTATTTGGTCCTAGTACTATTCCCTTTTCTCCTAAAATATCTCCTATTGCTTCAATTAAAGTGTTTGGATCACATGCATTTAATATGTATAGAATATCTCCTATTTTTCTACTAGGATGGTCTTTTTGATATTGTAATGCATTTTCAATATCTTTTTCTTTGACTACTCCTCTTTTTACAAGTTCAACTCCTAATGGTTGTCTTTTTCTTGCATCCATAATTTTTCCCTTCTTTCGTATTGTTCTATTTTATTATACTATATTTTTTATCTTTTTTGTTGATTTTTTGCTAATTACATAAATTTACCAACTTTGTAATGTGTATTCTACTGTTCTTTTTTCAAGTCCTTTTATTTTCATTTCTACTGTTACTACATATTTGGCGTTTTTGATTGTATAATTAAAGTTACAACTTTCTACTTGACTACATATTTTTACTGTATCTTTATATATTCCTTTGTTTTCTGGTATAAACATATATTGTACTCCGTTACTAAATACTACGTAATTATTTTTACATTCTTCTACTTTAAGATTATTATGATTTACTTCTTCTGAAAAAAAGCTATCAAATTTGGTATATTCTGAATATAATCCTATACCTTCTGCAGTAGTATCGATGTTTTTATAAAAATATGAACTAATAACAGTTATAATAGCAACTGCAATTGTCATACCAATTATATATATAGTTAATGAAATTAAGGTAATACCTTTTTGCGATTTCATATTTTAATTCTCCTTTGATATAACAGTAGAAAGGCTTACTACTTCTGTATCTTTTTTGAATTTATATTTTACTTGTACTGTAACTTTTTTTACAATGCCAGAAATTTTTGCTGAGTTCATATCATGGTAATCTTGTACTATTATTTCTCTTGTAAAACCCGGGGTAATTTCTTGTGCGTTTCTATAGTTTTTATTTTCGCTTTCTAAATCTTCTATTGTTTTATTTTTCATTTTTTCGATTTCTTGTATTGCTATCTCTGTTGCTTTAGCCTTTAATTCTATATCTTTTGCATAACTATTGTAACTATATAATAAAAAAGCAATGAGTGATATAAAAATAAATACAACTATTACTGTTATTGCTATATCAATTGTTGTAAAACCTTTTTCACTTTTAATTTTCATATTTCACCTCTTATATTTTGTAATTAGCTAAAAATAGTACAAATGATAATATAATCATATTGGCTACTCCTAAGTAAAATCCAATGCTTATTTTGTTTACGATTTGTTTATCATCTTCTCTTATTCTTCTTCTTTTTCCTAGTTTTATTTTGTGAATTAATAAGTAGAATGATAATGCTAAAAGTGTAAATATTATTGCATTTGCTGTAACATATTCTCCTGTATAAATTACCATTGTTATAATCATAAGTAAAATTCCTGTTACATAACTGTTTTTAGCATACCACCTTAATGTTATTGTGTCTAAAAGTAAAATTAGTATGTATAAAATTAAATATATACCATATCTATATATATTAGTTTGTTCTACTATGCATAGATATATCATATACATAATAGATATTACAATACCATAAATAGACACATATTTGTCTATTTTTCTGTTTTCTTTGTCTATTCCAATAATTAGCATAAGGAATGTTATATAAAAAACCATAAATCCATATTCTACTATTTTCATTAGTGTTAGATTATCATAATTAAGTTTCATTACATAAGCAATTACTACAAACATCAACCCTGATAATACTTCTAAAATTAGATATCTTGGTCTTATTTTTTCTTTGCAATATCTGCATTTTCCTCCTAAAAATATATAGCTAAATACTGGTATCAAGTCTAAAAATCCTAATTTATTTTTGCAATTAGGACAATAAGAGTGTGTATGTGTAATATCTTGTCTTTTTGGAATTCTGTATACGGCTAGGGTATAAAAACTTCCAAATAGGGTTCCTATTATAAATAATAATATATAAAAAAATATATTCATGTTTCTTCCTTTTGTTCTTTTTTAAATTTAGCCATACACACACATAGTCTGCGCGTATGGCTATTATTAATTTTTTTACTCTTGATTTTTTATTATTCTGGTTTTTTTGCTAAAGTTTTTCCTGTTGCTTTTTCTACATAACATGTGCATTCTGTATTACCTATTTTTCCTGTAGCTTTCCAATATGTGGTGTCTGTATCTTCAACAACAGCAAAATTTTTTATATTATCATCAATTTTTGGCATTAATGCTTTCATATTAGTATCATTGATGTCTTTTGGTGCGTCAGAACCTGTCTTATCATTTAATACGATTTCTGCTATTACTAATTTTACAGATTCTTCGAATTCTGCTTGAGCAGATTTAGTTCCTGCGTCACCTGCTTTTGTTAAAATTCCATTATCTCCTGTTAGCATTGCAATTGATACACCTGCTAAAATTAATAATACTATAATTGTAATTACTAATGCAATTAAAGTAATACCTTTTTGATCTTTCATTTTTTTATCCTCCTCTTAAGTTTTATTATTTATAAGATTAAGCCTCATTATTATGTTGTTGGTTTTGTTTGATTAATTACTCCTCCACTAGTAACTGTCCATTCATATACTACACCAGAAATAGTTGTTGAAACAGTCCAAGGTGTTGATTCGCCAGTAATTGTTATTTTTATCTTTGCACCTTCTGCAGTATCAATATTAGAGTTGTTTCTTTTTATTGCTGCTTCTAATGTAGTTTTATTAATTACATTTTGACCTTCTGTTGTATTATAAGTTGGATCTTTTTGATTAGCTACAATATCTGCAACACCTAATTTAATTGCTTCCTCTACTTCTCCTGCTATGGATTTTTGACTAGCAGTACCAGCTTTTGTTAAAATTCCATTATCACCTGTTAGCATTGCAATTGAAACACCAGCTAAAATTAACAATACGATAATAGTAATTACTAATGCAATTAAAGTAATACCTTTTTGATCTTTCATTTTCATTCCCTCCTTTTTCTTTTGATTTTTTATATATAACCTATATTGATTTTAACCAATATAACGTTAATAACAAAATTATTTTGTAGGCTTATCTGGATACAAATTTGTTCCAGAATAATTTGTATTTCCTGAACCAGTACTTCCACCACTTTGCTCACCAGTTGCTGAATTTGCTGTTCCTACATTTGAGCCTGACACTTCATAAGTAGAAAATGGATTTGCTTTTCCTGGTCTATAATTCTGAACTCTTTTGTAATTGTTTAAATCATTAGAATCAATTTTGTATGTCATTATAATTTCTTCTTCATCAACTTGTTCTGCTGATTGTAATTCTTCTTTTACATCATCAGGTGTTTTATAAGATACTGGATTTGGTATTGTTTTTGCCATTGGAACATATTCATATAATAAAATTCCTAATAACAATACAATTGCCAAAACTAATAACAATACAATAATTAATTCTTTCATCAAATTCTTTGTCATATTTTTACTCCTTTATTTTTTTATTCGGCATTTGTGGTATTTCCTGTACTGTTAGTATTAGTTGTGTTAGTTGTATTTGTGCTGTTTGTATTAGCACTGTTTGTGTTTGTATTATTTGTATTTGTATTATTTTTGTTAGTATTTTCATTTTCATCATCTGTATTAGAACTTGTATTTGTTGTTGCTTGTACATCTTGAATTGCAATATTTTTACATACAAATGTTGCAACTAAGTCTGTTTCTGAACTATCTTGTCTTATTTTAAATTCTTCTATTTTAAATCCTAGCATACTATCATTTTCTATATCTGATATAAAATCAGTAATACCAATGTAAGTTCCATTTACTGTGAAATTCAAATCATATCTACCACTTCCACCAGTAGAAGAATTTTTTATATCCATTTGTAATACAGTACCTTCTGTTGTTGCATAAGTTCCTAATTTTACCCATAAAGTTTCTACTTTGTATTCTTGAATTTGTCCTGTTGTTCCTGTTCCATCTGGGCTTGTTGATATCATATCTTCATATTCTTTTTTGGCACTAACTAATTTTTTTGTATTTTGTTCTACATCATTTATTGCGTTTTTAAAATCTTTTTCTGCTAATTTACTAGCTCTTTGTATTGTTTCATCTAACTCTGCATTTCTGTCTTGTATCCCTGTGTAGCCAAGCACTTCTACATCTGCAATAGCAAATCCGTTTAATGCAATGTAAATTGCAAGTGCTATTAATAATGCAATCAAAACAAGTAATAACGACTTTTTCATGGTAACTCTCCTTCTATTTTAATAGTAACAACATTTGAATCTCTTTGGATTTCAGATGAACTTACATCTCTTAAAATAAGATCTGTTTTTATTTTTGCTGTTAAAAATCCTAATTGTTCATATTTATTTGATCTTGCCTGTATAACAACACTTGTTCCTGATGTGTTTTCAATAGATGTTAATTGAACGTTTTCAGGTATAATTGACATTATTTGATTTAATAAATTTGGTATTGCATTTCTTGTTCTGTTTCTTTCTGCAATTGCTTTATTTGCATTTTCTAAATCTGTTAATAAATTTGTATATTCATTTGTTTTTGTTTTAATTTGTTGGTTATCATTATTTGCAAGTTGAATTTGTGCATTTGTTGATGAAATTGATTTATTTGCTTCTTCCTTTTTTACTTTCATTTGGTATGCCAAGATTCCTGAGAAGGCACTATAAATTACTACTAATAGCAATAATCCAATTGAAATTCTAACTAAACTTGTTTCAGTTTTGTCTAATGCTTGTCCTAAATCCCAAGTAAGCCATCCACCTAAATTTTTTCTTTCTTTATCTGATTTTTCAGATCCAATGTCAATTTTTAACCAGCTAGGAATTCTATCGGAAAATCCTAAGTTTTTGAAGTTCATTCCTGAAATTCCTTCTCCAACGCCCATTAGTCCTAATGCAATAGCTGAGTTTACTTCAATATAATCTTTTATACTAATATCTCTTGTTGTTTGAACAAAATATGGTCTTAATATTTCGCAGCTTACACCTTCAAGATATTCTTGGAAATATAAATCTACATTATTTATTAAAGCTGCTGTTCCTGTAATATATACTTTTTTAATTTTGTCTCCATATCCTGCAATAATTCCTCTTACTTTTCCTACTATTGAATATAATGTTGGCATTATATCTTCTAAATATTCTGATTGTTCTGCTTGTAATTCTCTTCCTTCTGAAGTGTATATTGTAGTGTTTTTACATATTTCATAAGAGTTTAAATAAGAATTTTCTTTTAAGTTTATTTTTGTTAAGAAATCTCTACTTCCTTCTTCTAATTGATCAATATTATATATATTATCATCTAATATTGTTGTTACTGTTGTTGTATCTTCTATATTTACAACAATTGCATTTTCGCTTTCTGTCGTATCAATTAAGTTAGGAATAGCCATTGATATTGGTGATATATTTGATAGTTTGTATCCTTCAAGTAGTTGAGTTCTTTTATTTAATTCTATTTTGTTTTCTGATATGTGTATTACTCTTAATTTGTCCTTATCTTCTTGGTCACTAACTACTGCATATCTAGTTTCAAAAACGTTTGGATTATATCCTTTTTCTGTACAGAAAGAATCAAATTCTGTTTTTACCGCTTTTTGTAAGTCATTTTTTGTAAGCAAAGCAAACATGTCAAAATAGTTATACATTTCTTCTGACATATTAATACTAATTGGTGTCTTTTGACTATAAGTTTCTTGTATTACTTGATCTATTGCTTCTCCCACTTTATCATAAAATTTGATTCCAAATGCTTCTACTTTAATTTGGTCATGGTCTTTTGAAACTTTTGCATATTTAATTAAATTTTCTTCAATATATAGCCCTAAGCAATTTGAATTGGCCATGTCTATCTCCTTCTTTTTTAATTGATATATTTGTATTTTTTGCAATTTGTTCAAAAAGCATACTTGAATTTTTTACATATTTCTTCAAATATATTTATATTTTATAATTATTTGGCAAAAAGTCAATATATTTAACACACTTGTAATAAAAACGTAATATTTCTGTAATACTATTCTGTTTTTTTCATTTTACATATAAAAAAGCCATCTGTGTTTTTATTTTGGAATGTTATTAGTTGTTTTTGTATTACAAAATTATTATTTTTTTCGACAAATTTTTCTATATTTTTTTCATTTTCTTCTTTTAATATACTACAAGTTGAATAGACTAATTCTCCACCCTTCTTTAAATATTTGGCACAGTTTTCTAAAATTGTTTCTTGTAATTTTGTTATTTCTTCTATATCATCTAGGCTTCTTTGCCATTTAATATCTGGCTTTCTTTTCAATACTCCTAAACCTAGGCAAGGAACATCTAATAAAATTTTATCAAAAGTTTCAAAATATTTTTCTTCATAAATTGTTGCATCTTTTACTTCTTCTTGTATTATTGTAATGCCTAGTCTTGTGTATGCTTCTTTTACAAGTTTTACTCTATGAGCGTGAATATCCCAAGCTAAAATTTCTCCTTTATTTTCCATTAATTCTGCAAGGTAAGTTGTTTTTCCTCCTGGACTACTACAAGCATCTAACACTTTTTCATTTGGTTTTGGATCTAATATAAATGCTACTTGTCCTGCTTGTTTGTCTTGAATAGTGTATAATCCCTTTTTAAATGATTCTAAATTTTCTATATTTCTAACCTCTTTTAGTTCTAAAAAATTTTCTAATTCAGTTTCTTCATATTTAATATTTTCTTCTTTTAATATATTAATTAAATCTTGTTTATTTGTTTTTAATGTGTTTATTCTAATATAAATTTTAGGTCTGATATTTGAATTTTTGCAGATTTCTTCTGCTGTTTTTAAATCTTTTTGCTCTAATAATTTTTCTACTATCCAAGTTGGCATTGATGTAGCTTTTGATATTCTTTCTGTATTATCTTTTATATTAAAAAATTCTTCATAATCTTTTTTATCTACTTTTCTTAAAATTGCATTTACAAAGTTTGTGCTTGCTTTGTGTCCGTATTTTTTTGCTAAATTCACTCCTTCATTTACTGCTGCTGACTTTGGCACTTTGTCTAAAAATATAATTTGATAAATGCTCATTCTTAAAATATTTAAAATCCATGGTGAGATTTTTTTTATTTTTATATTTGAATATTTTTTTATGATTTCATCAATTGTTAATTTCCATGAAACGGTCCCATAAACAATTTCTGAAATGAATCCTACATCTCTTTTATCTATTTTTATTTTTTCTTTTTTTGCTTGTTTTAATTGCTTATCTAAAGCGATATTTGAGTATGCTTCATTGCAATTAATTTCATAAAGTGTTTTTAATATAACTTCTCGTATTTTATCTACCATATTTTTTCTTCCTTTATAAATATATTTTTTTCATTATATAATTTTTAAATAAAAATTTCTACTTATTTTGTATATTTTTCCTTAAATCCGGAAAAGATAGTTGTAAAAGATTTTGGGAGGTTGATTATGGAAATAAAAAAGCATTTATTAATAACTGGTAATTCTAATGTTTCTTGGAAAGATGCCATTGTAAAGGCAGTTGAAGAAACTTCAAAATCAATTGATTATTTATCAGAAGTAAAAATTTTAGAGCAACGTGCAAGTATCGATGGCAATAAAATTCTTGAATATTTTGTTGATTTAGATATTTGTTTTACTGTTGATTTAGACAGAACTACTAATAATTAGGAGGGATAAAATGAATCCATTAGAAACAAAACAAACTTATCAAGAATATGTAGATAAGAAATCACCTAATTCACCTATTTGGAAGAATTGTTTTAATGCTTTTTGGGTTGGTGGATTAATTTGTACAATTGGACAGATTATACTTAATATATGCAAAGAAAGAGGTTTTGATACACAAATGTCAGGTACAATTGTTTCCATTATTTTAATTGGAATTTCTGCTTTCTTGACTGGCTTGAATTTATTTAATAAAATTGGAAAATTTGCAGGTGCCGGTTCTTTAATTCCAATTACTGGATTTGCAAATTCAATTGTATCGCCTGCTATGGAATATAAGTCTGAAGGATATGTTATGGGTGTTGGAAGTAAGATGTTTACTGTTGCAGGTCCTGTTTTAGTTTTTGGTATTTCAGCTTCTATTTTAGTTGGAATTGTGTATTTAATATTTAATACACAAAGTATGACTTTAGTTTAAATTCAAGGAGATGATATTTTGGAAAAATTAGGTAAACAAACTATTAAATTTAATGCCCCTCCTGCTATTTTAGATTGCGCATCTATTGTTGGTCCTAAAGAAGCTCAAGGTCCTTTGGCAAAATATTTTGATCAAACTTTAGATGATGAATTTTGGGGTGAAAAGACTTGGGAGAAAGCAGAAAGCAAAATTATTAAGGAAACTGTTAATACTGTTATTTCAAAGTCTGGTGTATCTAGCAGTGAAATAGATTGTATGTTTGCAGGTGATTTGTTAAATCAATGTATTTCTTCTAGTTTTGGATTAAGAGAATTGTCTATTCCATTTTTTGGAGTGTTTGGCGCTTGTTCTACTTTTGTAGAATCACTTTGTTTAGGCGCAATTTCTATAGAATCATGGGCAAACTATGTTTTATGTGCTACTTCTAGTCATTTTTGTAGTGCTGAAAAGCAATTTCGTTTTCCATTAGAACTTGGAAATCAAAGGCCTCCTACAAGCCAATGGACAGTTACAGGAGCAGGTTCTGCAATACTTTCAAAAAATGGTGACGGACCTTTTATTACTCATATTACTCCTCGGAAAGATTGTTGATATGGGTATTAAAGATGCAAATAATATGGGAGCTGCTATGGCCCCAGCATTTGCGGATACTTTAATTACTCATTTTACTGATACTGGTCGAAATCCTAGTTATTATGATGCAATTATTAGTGGGGATTTAGGTCATGTTGGAAAAGAAATTGCAATTGATTTAGCAGCAACTAAAGGCTACCAAATTAAATCAAATTATAATGATTGTGGTGTTCTAATGTTTGATAAAAATGCACAAGATACTCATTCTGGTGGAAGTGGTTGTGCTTGCTGTGCAACTGTGTTTTCTGGATACTTCTTTAAGAAATTAAAGGAAAAGAAAATGAAAAGGATTTTGCTAATTGCAACTGGTGCTTTAATGAATTCTACTAGTTCTCAACAAGGAGAGTCTATTCCTGGAATTGCTCATGCAGTTAGTATTGAAATTTAGAAAGAAAGAAGGTTCTTTTATGAATATAGATTGGGCAAATGTTTTTGATTGGATGATACTTCTAAAATGTTTTGTAACTGGTGGCTTAATATGTATTATTGGTCAAATTTTAATTGATAAAACCAAACTTACCCCTGCAAGAATTTTAGTTATTTTTGTAACAACTGGCGCTATCTTAGGTGGTTTGGGTATTTACAAGTATATTGTTGATTTTGCTGGTGCACGGCGCTACTGTTCCTCTTACTGGTTTTGGGTATAACCTAGCAAAGGGTAGCATAGAAGCTGTTCAGCAAAATGGATTAATTGGCGCTTTTACTGGTGGTGTTAAGGCGGCTGCTGGTGGTATTGCTGCTGCTGTGTTCTTTGGATATTTAGCTTCTCTTATTTCTAAGCCAAAAATGAAAAAGCAATAAAAATAGGCACTTCACATTTAGATTGAAGTGCTTATTTATCTTTCTTTTGGTTGAATAGGGCTTTTATTAATTGTTACTGTATTTTTTATAAAATTATAATCAACTTTTAAATTAGATTTAAAATCGTTTTTTACTTGTTGCTTTTTTTGTTTTTGTTCTTCTTTTTCTGTTTTATCTAGCATTTTATTTTGTGCTTCTTTTTCTATCTTTTCTAGCATTTTATTTTGTGCTTCTAATCCATATTTTTCTTCTAATTCTTCTAAACTTAATTTTGGTTCTCTAAAACTTTTTATATAACTTGCTGGATATTCTACTAGTGATTCCATTGCATTATATGAAATATCTCCAAATATACATCTTTTATATGTTGATTCGTCTGGATTTTTTTCGTTGAACATAATTATTTCTCCGTTTTTATATACTCCTAATCCAAAATTTGTTGGATCTATAATTAATGTTACATTATCTTGTTCTATATCTATTGCAACCATTGTATGGTTTCCTGTTATTTTGTATCGTAAATCTTCTAGACCTTGATTACTATTTTTAAAATCTCCAAATTTTGCATATAATACAATTTCTCTAGCATTGTATTTAGGGTTAATTGCATTTAATTTATCTGCTATATTACATGAAAAATTTTTACAAACTCCTGTGCTTTCTTTGTCTGTAAGTGCAATTCCTTCATATCCAAAAACATCTATTTTTGGTTTTCCATATCCTTTTATAGTTTCATATAAGTCTTTTTGCACTTTCATTATAATTTCTAAGTCACTTTGTTTGCTTGAATCAAATTTTTTGGAATATTCTTGTATGTCTTTTTGATATTCTTGTATTTCTTTTCTATATACTATATAATTTTCTAATTTTACCATTTCTATTGTTCCTGTAAATAGTAAAGATAATAGTGGTATACGGATTGGTAATCGTTTTATAAAATTTTTGATTTTTTCATTTCTTCTACTTGAAATTGATTTGCTAAATAGTCTTTCTTTTAAGTTTGGTTGCCTGCCTAATTCGTTTTCCATATCTATCATGTACGTTACCCAGTCAATTTCTCCGTATTTTTCGTATATATCAATATATCTGCCTTCTTTTTCTAATTTTTCTATGTCAGCATTTTTATCTTTTTTTGAAATTTTTCTTTTATTCATTTTCACTTTTCCTTTTAATTTTGTTTCTCAAAGTATTGTTTCCATATTAATTTAACATAATTTTAGGATTTTTGCAATAAAAAAACGCAATTTATATTTTTTATGAAGTAAGCGCTAGAAGAAAAGGCGTTATTAAAAACCTCAAGCTAGTCCTATATAATATGGGCATAACTTGAGGTTTTTT
>CANQHU010000024.1 GCA_947623945.1 uncultured Clostridia bacterium
TTATTGTGAAACATAGCTAATTTGCTGTTTTTTTAGTTTGAAAATATATGTATGTTTTAATTCGCAAATCTACAATTTTCGATGCTTATTCTTTCTTTTAATGTTAGTTTTATTATTCTTTTTAATATGTTTCTTTTTTCTTCTTGCTTTTTTTTATTCCTGTTTCATATTCCAATATTCTTTTTGGCATTGCATAATCTACTTTGTTTTGATGCTCTATCAAAAAGTAAATTTGCTTTGTTTTCATTTTATATACAATATCAGATTCACTGTCTTGAAACATATAATTTATATATTCATTATCATATTTTTCTATTTCTTCTTCTTTTATTTCCTCTTTTAATTTTAAAATTCTATTTAATAGCCCTATTACTTCTTTCTTTTCTTCTAATACTATTTTAAATATTTTATCATGTGGCTGATGTACTTTATATGTGGATTTTTTACTTTTTGTACTTACTGCTAATGCTCCTCTTTGTTCTTTTTTTTTTAGTTTTTCGTATTTTAAATAATCTTGATAGTTGAATTCTTTCAAATTTTTTTCTTCCTCCTTATTATATTCTTTTTTATTTGTTTGTCAATATTTATTTTTAGGTAAAGTAATGAATATTTTTTATTTGTGCCTTGTTCCTTGCTTTTTTCTTAGTTTTTAATTTGAATTTTTTTGGATTTTTTTATTTTGAATAAAAAATAAAATCTTGATTTTAAAAATTTTTTGAATTTTTTTGATCGTATGTTTATGTTAATACTTTTTTATAAAATTGTCAATAGTTTTTGGAAATATTTTACATTTTTTAACATAAATAATTGTATTTAAATTTTTATTGAAAATTTTAAAAAAACTGATATTTAGAAAATTCCCATAACCTAAATATCAGTTTTTCGTAATTTTGGATTTTCAAAAACTTACTCAAACAAAATTACTGTTTATGTGTTTATGGTATGAAAACAAGTTCATACCAATGGAATTAAACTTCTTTGATACAAATCTATACGGCAATATCCTTGAATATTTGCCCCTCTAAGATAGATTCCTTTATGAATCTTTGTGTATCGAAGTGCTACACGCTGGGCAAGACCACACGGAACGAATTGTTGCTGTTACTATTGCCATTGTTGTTGTTCGCATAGAACACACCGGCATTTGTGCCATTATTGTAATTGCCTCCACGTTTGAAGAACGGATTACTCGAGTAAACGAAGTTAGAGTAGTACAGTTTAATCCCAAGTATATTTAATTTTTCTTTGGGTGCTTACGCACCCATCTTTATACATTTATTCTAACATAAATACCCGTATTCTTTTTTTCTGCCTATAAGAAGCAAGTGCCGAATAAAAGGGAAACTAGGGTTCAAGGTCACGTCACAAAGTGCTACACGCTGGGCAAGACCACACGGAACGAATAGTCGCTGTAACTACCGCCATAGATGTAGTGCGCATAGAACACACCGGCATCAGTGCCATAACTGTAATAGCCTCCACGTATGAAGAACGGATAACTCGAGTAAACGAAGTCAGAGTAGTCGTCATTCCATGCCTTATTGCTTCCTTTGTATACTTCATATGTTGCATCTCCTGGATAGTATTTTTCATATGTTGGTGTATTACTGTCTGATGTGTATTTTGTTGCATATTTTGTACTGTCTTTACTATTTCCATCTGTTCCTGCAAATGTACTTCCATTACTTAAATTACTTCCTGCATTATTAAATGCTGCTACATATTCATATGCTCCTCCACTTAAATCATATACTCCATATATATTTCCTGTTGAACTTGCTAGTTGTCCATATTCTCCATTATACCTTTGATTTTCTTCTGCATCACTATATTTATATTCAGTAGTACTTGTTCCACTTCCCATTCCTGTTATATATTCACTACATCTATTTATACTTACTTCATTTCCATTTCCGTTTCTTCCATATTGGCTATGGGTTAAGTAGCTAACTGCTCCCCATTCACTATTTTTCATTAAGTGGCTTTCTTTATCTCTATCATAATTAAATGCATTTGTATAACAATTTCCTATGCTTATATTTCTCCAACTTGTTACATTTGGCACTATTTTTATCTTTGTTCCACTTCCTCCGTAACTTGATGAGTTTTCTGAGTTTGCTGTATTTTTGGCTGATTCATATTTTCCTACCCAGATTCCTTTTAAGTCTTCTACTCCTTTTTCTTCATCTTTCCATCCTCCATTTTCTACATTTCCTTCAAATGCTGGATGTACTATATATTTAAATCCATTATATTCTTCTGTTGTTTCTGTTCCTGCTTTTAGTTCTTCTTTTACGTTCTCTCCATCTGCTGTTATTTCTCTTGTTCCTTTTCCATCACAATATCCTGCTACTTGTCCATCTGTTGTTAAGTATGTTATTCTATATGCATATCTTGGTATCCATACAAAATAACTTTCTACTCCTTCTATTGTATTTATCGCATTTGCCCATTTGCTCGTTTTTGTATCGTTTTTATTATCTCCTGCTACATAATCATACCAATTTTCATTTTGAAAGTCTGGATTTTTTACTCCTGCTCCTTGATATTCTCTTATTTCATTTGTTCCATTCCAATATACCTTCATCATTCCATCTGGTAATTTTTCTGGCACTAATGGCTTATCTATTTTTTCATTGTTTGTATTTACCCATATTACATCTATTTTTCCTTGCGCTTTTGTAAATGTTACTGGTATTACATTTACTAATATTGTTGTTTCCCCTGTTTTTTGTACTCCTTCTGTTGTTGCTTTTACTTCTATTTTATATGTTCCATTTTTTTCTACTTGTACACTTCCTGTTTTTCCATTTACCGTTACTTCATAAGTATCTCCTGTGTCTAAATTCGTTACTGTTATACTATCTACTGTTTCTACTTCATTTGTTATTTCTACCTCTATTGTTGCTTTGTTATCTCCTGCTTTTTCTACTGTTGCTTTTATTTCTGGTTTTACCCCTTTTGAACTTTCAAAATTTTTTATTTTACCTGTTTTTGCATCTATTGTTGCCTCATATCCATCTTTTTCTACTATTATGTCTTCACCTTCTTCTGTTATTGTTGCTCCTGCCTCTTGCATTTTTGTTTTAAAAGTTTCTGCATCAAATTCTCCTCTATTATCAAATGATGCCATTATTTCTGTTTGGATTTCTTCTTTTACTGATGCTTCTTTTGTTTTTTCACTTGCTGTTTGTGCCTTTTTCAAGATTCCATTATCTCCTGTCAAAGTTGCAATGCTTACTGCGGCAAGTATTAGCAAAACTATGATTGTAATAACTAACGCAATTAGTGTTATTCCACTAGCTCCTTTCAATCGTTTTTGCTTTAATTTTTCTTTTTGTCTTTTCATTTTTTTCCTCACTTGTATAATAAATTTAGGTTTTTACAAGGATGCCTATAAACCTTTAAAAGAATTATGTCGTATTGGTATTAACTGTTTATACTGAAATTTTAGCACAGAAAAATTTCCTTGTAAACAATTTTTAGTTAAATAAACAATTTATAATAAAGTCGTAATCAATTTGTAATACAAATGTAATATTTACAACTTACTAAAAAACAAAAACAGCATTTTTAGACCATATATTAAACAAAAAAGGACCTAGCCCCTAAAAGCCAAGTCCTATTTCATTTTCTCTTTAATTTTTACTAAAACATTCAATGCATCAATCGGAGTCAACTCATTTAGATTAATCTTATCAATCTCGTGAGCAATCTCTGCCAACTTATAATTATACAAATCAAACTGACCCTCAACTTGTTTCTTATCTTGTTTTTCCTGTTTCTTTCCAGTCAAAATATTCTTTCTTTCCAAAGAGCGAAGAATATCATCTGCCTTGCTAGTTACAGCTTTTGGAACACCTGCAAGCCTTGCAACATGAATACCATAACTTTCATCTGTTCCGCCTCTAACAATTTTTCTTAAAAATATAACATCTTCTCCCTTTTCTTTTACTGCAATAGAATAATTTTTAATACCTTCCAATTTATTTTCAAGTTCAGTCAATTCATGATAGTGAGTTGCAAATAAAGTTTTAGCGCCACATTTTTCTTTATCACTAATAAATTCTGCAACTGCCCAAGCAATTGATAAACCATCATATGTAGAAGTTCCTCTACCAATTTCATCTAAAATTACTAAACTATTGCTAGTTGCCTCTTTTAAAATATCTGCAACTTCCATCATTTCCACCATAAATGTACTTTGACCCATACTTAAATCATCTGATGCACCAACTCTTGTAAATATTTTGTCAACTACGCCTATTTTTGCACTTTCTGCTGGAACAAAACTTCCGAACTTGGGCCATTAAAGTAATTAAAGCAACTTGCCTCATATATGTAGATTTACCAGCCATATTAGGTCCTGTAATTATTGACATACGATTGTCTTGCTTGTCTAAATAAGTATCATTTTCAACAAAAGCACCTGGTCCTAATATTTTTTCAATAACAGGATGTCTTCCGTTTTTGATGTCTAATACACCAGAAGAATTGACCTCTGGCATGCAATAATTTAAATCTTCTGCAACTTCTGCGAATGAAGTTAAAACATCTAAAGTAGATATAACTTCACTTGTTTTTTGTAGTCTTTTTATATTTTTTGATATTTCTTCTCTAACTTCAACAAATGCATTATATTCTAAATCAATTACTTTTTCTTCTGCACCTAAAATTTGATTTTCCAAATTTTTTAATTCTTCTGTAATATATCTTTCTGCATTTGTTAGAGTTTGTTTCCTTACAAAACGATCTGGCACTTGCTTTAAATAAGAATTTGTTACTTCAATAAAATATCCAAATACTTTATTAAATCCAATTTTTAAGTTTTTAATTCCTGTTTTTTCTCTTTCTTCTAATTCTAATTGGATTAACCAGTTTTTTCCTTCTGTTTGAGCAGTTTTTAATTTATCAATTTCATCATTATATCCTAATTTGATAATTCCACCATCTTTAATTGTCATTGGTGGGTCATCAATAATTGCAGAATCTATTAGAGCATATATATCTTGCAACTCATCTAAATTTTCAAATAACTCTTTTAATAAATCTGATTTGCAGTTTTGCAGACATCTCTTTACTTCTGGCAATTTTAACAAAGAATTTTTTAAAGTTACCATATCTCTTGCATTAGCATTTCCATATGCCATTTTTCCTGCCAAACGCTCAATATCATACACTTTTTTCAAGTTGTCTATAATATCTCCCCTTAGTATAATATCGTCTTTTATTTCTTTTACTGCATTTAATCTTTTATTAATTTCCAAAACATCTACTAGTGGGTCATTTAGCCATCTACGTAAAGCCCTTCCGCCCATTGATGTTGAAGTTTTATCTAATACCCAAAGAAGTGTACCTTTTTTAGATTTATCCCTTAATTTTTCTGTTATTTCTAGATTTCTTCTAGCATTTATATCTAATGACATATATCTTGATAATTGATATACTACAATTTTGTTAATATGCTCTAAACTTGTTTTTTGCGTTTGTTCAATATATTCTATTAAAGCATGAATAGATGATACGGCAAAACTTTTTTCTTGCATATTTTCAATTTTTCTGCCATTATTATCTTGAATTGTATATCTTAATTCTAAATTTTCTATTTCATTTGTAAAAAACTTATCATTAAACTTAGTAATAAATGTATTTTCGAATCTTTCTTTTATCTTGTTTATTTCTTCTGTTGAATCAGCCATCATAGAATTAACAACTAATTCAGATGGAGTATATCTTGCAATTTCATCTAAAAGCAAAGGAAAATTATTGCTATCTTTAATTTCTGCTGAATAAAATTCTCCAGTTGAAAGGTCGCATACACTAATTCCAAAATAAATACCAGATTTAAAAATGCTCATAATATAGTTATTTTTTCTTTCTTCTAACATATTGCTTTCTACTACTGTACCTGGTGTAATTACTCTAATTACTCCTCTTTTTACAATTCCTTTGGCTTCTTTTGGATCCTCTAATTGTTCGCAAATTGCTACTTTATATCCTTTTGCTACTAATTTTGCAATATACATTTCAGCAGCATGATGAGGAACTCCTGCCATTGGAGCTCTTTCTTCTTGTCCACAGTCTTTTCCTGTTAAAGTTATTTCTAATTCTCTTGATGCTAAAATAGCATCATCAAAAAACATTTCGTAAAAGTCCCCTAGTCTATAAAATAAAATACAATCTTTATATTGTTCCTTTGTTTCAAGATATCTTTGCATCATAGGTGAATATTCTGCCATTTTTATTTTTCTTCTCCTTTTTCTTCTTTTTCTTGTCTTTCTTCTAAAATTTCTTTTATTCTATTATAATATTTTATATCTTTTTCTAGTCCTTGTCTTGAAATTGGTTTTATCATACCTAAACTTGTTTTTCCTTCATTTATTCTTCTTGTTGCTTCAGATAAATTTCCCCCACATTCTACTGCAATTTGATTCATTGTGCTTAGTTTTTTATATAAATCATCTAATTCATTTTTTATAACTACTTTTTTATCTGGAAAATCTTCTATTGTTTGAATCATTGATTCTGGTAATATAGGTTTTTGATAATTTCTTACATAAACATTTTGATAATAATCAATAACTGTTTGGTCTTGATTTTCATCTTGTTTCATTTTTCTTATATTTCTAATTACCGTTGATCTTGCAATTGTTAATCCATTGTCTTCTATTGCTTTTTCAAGTGATATATGATTTTTCATTGCATATATTAATAATGCTTCATAATCAATATGAGTATATTGTTTTGGTTTTATTTTTTTATTTTCATCCATTATATATTTCTCCTTTTAAATACCACATATGTTCTGAAATAATTTTAACATTAATCATCTTTCCAATTAAACTTCTATCTCCATCAAAAATAACCACTTTATTGCTGTCAGTCCTTCCCGTTAATACATCTTTGTTATTTTTGCTTTCTCCTTCTACTAATATTTTTTGTATTGTTCCAATGTATTTTTGGTTTGATTTTTCCATTTGACTTTCTACTAATTCTTTTAATTTATCAAATCTTTTATGTTTTTCTTCCTCTGGTATTTGATTTTCCATTTTGTCTCCTGGAGTTCCAACCCTTCGAGAATATATAAACATATATACTTGTTCAAAGTTTACTTTTCTTACTACATCTAAGGTATCTTCAAATTCTTCATCAGTTTCTCCTGGGAAACCTACAATGATATCAGTTGATAAGGTAAGGTTTGGAATTTTATTTTTCATTTTTTCTACTAAACCTAAATATTGTTCTTTTGTATATTTTCTGTTCATTTCTTTTAAAACTTTAGTATTTCCTGCTTGTAATGGCAAATGAACTAATTTACATACTTTACTACTACTTGCAATTGCCTCTATTACATCATCTGTAAAGTCTTTTGGATGTGGTGAAATAAATCTAATTCTTTCTATTCCATCAATTTTGTTGATTTTTTTTAGCAATGTTGCAAATGAATTAATTCCTTTATATTGTTCAAAAGGGATATTTTTTTCTTTTTCTACTTTTAAATAAGAGTTTACGTTTTGTCCAAGTAGAGTAATTTCTTTATAGCCTTCTTTTGCTAAATTTTCTATTTCACAAATGATATTTTTAGGTTCTCTACTTCTTTCTCTTCCTCTTACATATGGTACAATGCAGTAACTACAAAAATTATTACAGCCATTCATAATTGTAACAGATGCTTTTATTTTACTATCCCTTTTTATTGGTAATCCTTCATAAATTTTACCATCAATATCTATAATGTCTTCTAATTTTTTCTTTGTTTCTAGTACATTGTATAAATCTTCTGGAAAATTTTGCAATGTATGTGTTCCAAATATGATATCTACAAATGGATAACTTGATTTTATTTTTTCTGTGATGTGCTTTTCTTGCATCATGCACCCACCAATTGCAATTATAAAGCCTTTTTCTTGTTTTAGTTTTTTTAATTCTCCGAAGTTTTCCAAAAAGTTTTTCTTCGGCATTTTCTCTTACACAACATGTATTAAATAAAACAATATCTGCAGAAGTTACATCATCTGTTTTTTCATAATTCATTTCTTCTAACATGCCACACAATTTTTCTGAGTCGTTTTCGTTTAGTTGGCATCCCATTGTTGAAATATGATATTTTAATTTTTTATTTTCATTTAGTCCTCTTACTTTTTCTATATATTCCATTTTGCTTTTTATTCTCCTTTTATGTGCAACTTTATTTTTTATTTTATTACAAAATGTGCCATTTTTCAAGTGGTTTTATAAAGTTTATTTTAAGAACCCCTTTTCTTATTTTTTACTTTATGCTATAATTCAAAATAGATTGGAGGTACTTATATGGGACAATTTGATTCTTTATCAAAAACAAGCAGTAGTAAAAGAAAATATTCTCCTAATTATGCAAATTTTTATAAAAAGGGTCGTTTTGCGACTTCAGTTGATTATGATTATTTTGAAAATTTATATTCACTAGTATTATTGGATAATAATAAAAAGAAATACAATCAAGATTTGCTTTCTCTTTGGGGAAAGTTAGATATAAGAAGTTATATAGATTATGATTTAGGAAATACTATAAATTTATATTTGGTTGACAGTTCTAAACGTATTCCAGTAAATCAATTAAGTGATTACAATTTTATGCCAGAAGAAACTAGAAGATTAAATTTATTAGATATTAAATATATTAAGCATCTAAAATTACAGAATATCAAATTTAAAGATTTATATTTAGCAACTTATGAAATATTAGATATGAACAATAATTTTAGACCTTATGTTTTACTTTTTACAAAAAATGATAATGATGATTTTATTGAAATTCGGCTATGGATATGATTCTAATGATAATGGAAATGTTGAATTATTTATACATTCATTTAATTATCCTATTTTCCTTACACCAAAAGGACATATTCTTTTACCACTTACAAATAAACAAGTTAAATTAGATGTGTATGATTATATTACAGATACTGATATTGAAAAATTAGAAAAATAAAATATGGTCCTCTTATGCAAGACCATATTTTTTCTTGAATTTATCTGCTCTACCACCTACTGTGTCTTGTCTTAAGTTACCTGTCCAATATGGATGGCATTTTGAGCATATATCTACCTTTAAATCTTTTTTTGTTGAACCAACTTCTAAAACGTTTCCACATGCGCATGTGATTGTTGTTTGGTTATATTCTGGATGTATTCCTTCTTTCATCGTTAAAGTTCACCTCTTTCTTGATTTTATTAACTGACTATTTTCTATCATAGCATATTTTTTTTATTTTTTCAAGTATTATTTTTGATTTTCTTTGTTTTGTTCGTTTTGTTCAAATTCAGACATATATTCTGCTGAATAAATTAATTCTTTATTTAGTGATAATTTATTGACTAATTTGCTCATAATATTAAAAATACAAGCAAAAATTAAAATTATCATCCCAATTTTTTTCCAATATTTTTTTAACATTGTATTTTCTCCCTTTCAATATACATATTAATTATACTGTTATTTTTTGATTTTGTCAATAATTTGGGCATAGTTTGGTTATACTATTTTTTGGGTGATTAACTATGAATAAAAAAATCTGGATTTTAGCAATTATTGTTATTTTAATTGCAATTGGTTTAGGAATTTTTATATATTCTAATTCTTATCAAACAAATCAAACTCGGAAAAAGTAACGATGCAAAAAGTGCTGGAAACGTTGAAAATGCTGAAAATACTTCAAATAGCAAAAACACTGAAAATACAAAAAGCGATAAAACCTCTCAAGCAAAAAAAGAACCAGCCGAAGAACAACTTTCTACTTTTAGTACAAAAATCATGTCTTCTGACCCATCTCGCCAGCATAACATTGAGCTTACGTGTAATAGATTAAATGGAACAATTGTAAAAAATGGTGATACATTTTCTTTTTATAACATACTTGGACCTTCTACCAAAGAAAAAGGTTATTTAGAGGCTGACATTTTAGATCAAAATGGAAATAAACAAAAAGGCTTTGGTGGTGGTAACTGTCAGATTAGTTCTACTTTATATAATGCTGTTTTAGCTGTTCAAAATTTAGTTGTTACAGAAAGACATGAACATAGTAATTACGTTCCTTATATAGAAAGAGGTAAAGATGCTGCTGTTTCCTATGGTAATTATGATTTTAAATTTAGGAATAATTCTGGAAAAGATATTAAAATAGGCACTTTAACAGATGGAAATATAGTGACTGCTTCTATAATAAGTATTAATTAATTTTTCTTGCATATATATTATATTACTGGAGGTATTTATATGCGAAAATTAAAATTATTTACTTCTTTTTTATTAGTATTTACACTTATCTTTTGTTTCTCCTTACCATGTTGTTTTGGTGAGGATACTACATATGTATGGTCTAATTTAAGCAATAAAACGGCTACAACTTCTGCTGAAACTACAAATGATACTTTAAATTTAGAATCACCATCTGCAATTTTAATTGAACAAACAACTGGGCAAGTCCTATACGAAAAAAATTGTCATGAAAAATTGCGTCCTGCATCTGTTACTAAAGTAATGAGCATTTTGCTAATAACAGAGGCTTTAAATGAAGGCAAAATTTCTTTAACCGATTCTGTTCCTTGTAGTGAAAATGCTGCTTCTATGGGAGGTTCGCAAATTTGGCTAGACCCAAGAGAAACTTTAACTGTTGATGAGATGTTAAAAGCAATTTGTGTTGCCTCTGCAAATGATTGTGTTGTTGCCATGGCAGAATATATTGCAGGCTCAGAAGATGCTTTTGTTCAAATGATGAATGATAAAGCAAAAGCGCTTGGTATGAAAGATACAACCTTTAAAAACTGCCACGGACTAGATGAAGATGGTCATGTTACTTCTAGTTATGATATAAGTTTAATGTCAAGAGCTCTTTTAAATACTTACCCTAAAATTACAAATTATACAACTATTTTGATGGATTCTTTGCGTGACGGAAAATCAGAACTTACAAATACCAATAAATTAATTAGAACATACAAAGGTGCAACTCGGCTTAAAAACTGGTTCTACTGGTCTTGCTTTATATAACTTATCTGCTAGTGCAACAAGAAATAATCTATCTTTAATTGCTGTAATTATGAAAGCACCATCTACAAAAGTTAGGTTTAGTGAAGCACAAAAATTATTAGATTATGGTTTTAATAACTTTTCTTTTGAACAATTTGGCAAAAAAAATGATGTTGTAAAAACAATTAATGTTGATAAAGGTGTTGCTCCATCTGTTGATGCAATTTTAGCGAAAACTGCTGGTACTTTAGTAAAAAAAGGGAATAGTAAAAATATTGAGCAAAATTTAAATTTAGCAGATACTATTTCTGCTCCTATAGAAGCAGGTCAAAAACTAGGAGAAGTTTCCTTTACTTTAAATGGCAAGACCTTATCTACTGTTGATATTGTTGCAAAAAGTAGTGTGGAAAAAATAAATTTATTTACTATGTCAAAAAAAGTTTTATATTCTTGGGTTGACTTATTAAGAAGTTAGAAAGATAAAAGAGTTTAGATTTTTACGTCTAAACTCTCTTTTTATTTTTACCCTATAATATTGCTTGTTGTAAAAATTTTAGTGAATCATATAATGTTACTTGACCATCATCATCAAAATCCATAATATATCTATCATCATCACTTAAATCAAGTTCTAAAACAGTTTGCTTTAATATTTGTAATGCATCATATAATGTAACTTCACCATCTCTATCTACATCACCTTTTAATAAATGCTCTTTATCATTTATTATATTTACTTCTAATGTTGCATGATATGAACCTACTTGCACACTTATACGCGTTGTTCCACCTTTTAAAATTTGGAAAGAACCATCATCGTTTTGCTTTATTATATTTGTATTTTCTATTGTCCATTTTTCATTTCCTTTTTCCTCTAAAGTTGCATTACTTGGCATGTATAATACTTTCAATTTAAAGTTCCTTAGAGATTGATTATTATAATCTATTTCTGTTTTCTGAATCCCCTCTGGATTATCAAAACCCATAGTAATAGACATTCCAATTGTATCGCCTAGTATCTTTATTTCTTCTAATGGGACATTTACAGTTATAGTAAATACTCCATAATATTTTCCATCTTTATATGCAATTATTTGATATTTATTATTATCATTTTCGCAATCATTTACTGTAATTTTTACCTTTTTAACATCATTAGTTTTTTCAACTTTAATGTATTTAGTTATTGCACTATCTGTTATATCATATTCTTTACTTGTATCTTTTAGGCTTTTTACTTTCCATGTTATGTTTGAATTGTCTTCTACACCTTCTTTAATTGTAAGTTCAGTTGAATCGTTTATCTCCATTTCTGCATTTTTTTTATCAAATTTTATGATTGCTAAAGATGGATCATATGTAACTGTTACTAAACATGTTGCTTCTTTTTCCTCTACTACTACTTTGATTTCTGTTGTTCCTTCTGAAATTGCTGTTACTTTTCCTTCATTATCAACTTGTGCAACATCAGGCTTACTACTACTCCATGAAATTTTTTTATTTTTTAAATTTACGTCTAATGGTGTGTATTTTAATTCTAATTTTTCTGAGTTTCCAACATATAAACTTTTACTTTCAGGCAAAGAGATTGATTCTAATTTTTTTTCTACATTTATTGTATATTGTTTTACGCAATCTCCTAAGGTTGCTGTAAGCACTGCTGAACCTTTACCTGTAGCAGAAATAACTCCATTTTTATCTACTGTAAAAATACCATCATTTGAACTTTTCCAAGTGATGTCTGTTGCTGGAATTTCTGAATGTAAAGTATAACCTGCCCATCCTTTATTTAAAAATTGTATTTTTTTAGGTTTTAAAGTTTCATTTAAATTAATTGTATTAGTATCTGAAAGTCCATCTATTTCAAAATCTATATAGCCATAATTTCCAGCTATTTTAATAGTTTGAGTACATTTTAATTGTCCTGTAGTAGTTACTGTTCCGAGAACTTTCTCCTCCGCCAAAGACTTGCATATAGAAAGGAAAACCTTCTTCAGATATAAACACCCCTATTCCTATAGATGAGTAAGATTCATTTAATATTTGTTTTCTATGACCATCAGATCCCATCCATGCATCAACTACTGTTTTTGCATCTTTTTGATTAATAGCCATATTTTCTATACCGTATCGACCAATCTCCATTTGGCCTATAATGTTTATTCCCCCAAACAGATAGTTCAGTTGCTCTTAGCATTGCCTTTTCAGACAAATCAAAAGTATATTTTAAAGGTTTTAATCCATAATTTTCTCTTTCTTTGTTTGTTAAATCAAATATTTCTTTTGCCATATCATAATCTTTTGTTCCTGTTATTGTAAGATCATATAATTTTACATCGCCATATTGACCTCTAGTTAATCCACTTGGAATTGTATAGTTTTTTAATTTTGGGCAATTATCAAAGAAATCTAAGCCTATAAAATCAATTGTACTTGGAATATTAACTGTCATTAAATTACTGCATTTACTAAAAGCCCCTGATTCAATCTGTTTTGTAGTATCTGGTAAAGTAATTGTTTGAACAGTAGAATTTTGGTAAAATGCGTGATTACATATTATTGTTACTTCTCTTCCATTTATGGTTTTAGGAATTGTTACATTTACATCTAATCCTGTATATTCATCTATTGCTGCTTTATTATTTTCAAGTTCTACATATTTGTATTGTTCATAAGTCTTTGTATCTCCTAATATCATTTGCCCAGCAAATTGTTTATCGGCTGCAAATGATATAGCTATTTGCAGTGATATACAGATTATTAGAGCCATTATTATTAAAATTTTACATGTTTTTTTCATGTTATATTTATCCTCCTATTTGGTTATTTTAGATAATATTTCTATTGCATGTACTATTGTCCTATTTTTTCCACTGTTGTCGCAAGTTGATAATGTTAATATTTTATCTTGTTCATTTGGAACAATATTAAAGTTAACTTTACTATTTTGCAATGCTTTTTCAATAAAAGATTTTTTATTTTCAATTGTTGTATAAATTGGATCTTTCACAGGTTCTGTTATGTAACTAGAAAATACCTTATACTCCTTTATTTCATTATCTTTATAAATGTAAATTGTAATGTCATTTCCTAATTCACTTCTTACAATTTTTTGTAAATCAGCAAACATCTTGCCTGTACGTAAATTATGTCCATATAAAATAGTATTATTATCATTAAAATCCGGTTTATTTTCATAGTCCATAAAAACTGAACCTGCTACATTATAATTTTTATTTATATCTCTTGTTAGATAATATTCATTATCTTTTGCTTGAAAAATAGGATAATTTATATTTGTGTTTGGAATTTCTATCCATCCGGACAACATCACTATTTATTGATTTTATTTTTTCAAAATCAATTTGCTTTGTAGTTTCTCCTAAACTTGTTTCTTTATCTACTATTACTTCTTTTTCTAACTCAACTATTTGATTTTGCATGGATACATTACTTGTTACCCATATTACAACTTTGAAAGTAGAATATATGAAAATAACAATAGAAATTATAAGTAATATTTTAGAAAATTTTTTAGTTTTTATTTTTTTCTGCATATGTTTTGCCATTTTATTATTCCTATGAAAGATATAATCATTAAAACTACATATAAGCCAACATTCATATCTCCTGTTTTTGGTGATGCTGATGTTAATGTTTGCTCTTTTGTTGATGATGTTGAACTTGAATTTGGTGTTATTTCTTCTCCTTGTACTTGGCTTTCTTCTACAGTTAATTCAATTTGAGATTGTACTCCATTTTCTGCTGTTACTGTAATTATTGCTTTTCCTGCTTTATGTGCTGTTACTATACCGTTTTCATCAACTGTAAGTACTTCTTCATTAGAAGATGTGTATATTACATCTTTATTATCAGTTGTATTCCCTGGAAGAAAATCAACACTTAAATTTGTTTGCTCTCCTTGTTTCATTGTTGTTTTATCTGATTTTATTTCAATTCCAGTAATTTTTATTTCTAATATTTCAATTTCAAAACTATCTTCGAACTCTCCATTTGTTACTGTAATAGTTGCTTTTCCTGCTTTAATACCTTTTAATAAACCATTTTCATCAACTGTTACTATTGATTCATCACTTGATTTCCATGTTACTTGTTTGCTGTCTGTTGTATTATCAGGTGTATATAAAACATCTAATTTGATTTCTTCACCTTTTAATAAATTATCTGTCTTGTTATTAATTTCTATTCCTTCTAATTTGATTTCTTTTACTGTTACTTCACATGTTGCATCAAAGGTTCCTACTTTTGCTGTAATTGTTGTTGTTCCTTCTTTTATTCCTGTTATTTTACCTGTAGAATCTACTGTTGCAATAGATGGATTTGAACTTTGCCATATTACTGTTTTATCATCTGTTGTATCTAATGGTTCATATGTAACTTTTAATGTTTCTGATTCATTTTTTAGTAAAGATGTTTTATTTTTTATTTTTATTCCTGTTAATGGTGATTTTACTATTACAGAACATGTTACTACATATTTTCCAACTTGTGCTTTTATTATTCCTGTTCCTGTTGATTTTGCAGTTATATTTCCATCACTATCTACACTTACTACATCCTCATTTAAACTAGTCCACTTAATTGTTTTATCATCTGTTGTATCAGTTTCATTATATATTACTTCTAATTTATCTTTATTTCCTTTATTTAATGTCACTTCTGTTTTGTTTAATTTTATACCTGTTAAAGGTACTTTTACTGTCACTTCGCAAATTGCAGGAGCGATTCCACTTACACTTGATTTTGCAATAATATTTACTTTTCCAGGTGCTATTGCTGTTATTGTACCATCACTACTTACTGTAGCAATGTTTTGATTTTCACTTGAAAATGTTACTGTTTTATCATCTGTTGTATTATCAGGATAATAAATAATTTTTGATGTTTGGCTTTCATTTTTATTCATTGTTATAGAAGGTTTTTCAAATGCTATAGTTTGAATATGAACTTCCAAAACAGTTACTTTAATAGTGCTTTCAAAATTTCCACATTTTGCTTTTATTGTAGCTATTCCTGGTTTTAATCCTTGTATATTACCATTAGCATCTACAGACACAATTTCTTGATTATCGCTACTCCAAATTATTGTTCTGCTATCTGTTGTATCATTTGGATTGTATTCAACTTCTAATTTCTTTTTTTGTTGTGGTAAAAGGTCGTTTATATCTCCACCTTTAATTGTAATTCCTTTTAAAGTGCTTGTTATTGTAAATGTTGCTGTTACAGGTTTTATATTTGGCACACTTGATGTTACTGTAATTGTTACTGTTCCTGGTGCTACTGCTGTTACTTTTCCATTTTGATCTACTATCGCAATTGATGTGTCTGAACTTTTCCATGTAACTTTTTTACTATCTGTTGTGTCTTCTGGATTATATTTTACTTCTAATTGTTTATCTAGTCCTTTTTCCAATGTAATATTTTTTTCTTTCAAATCTATTGATTTTAATTTTGATGTTACTATAACTTTACATGTTGCAGGTTCTACTCCAGGAACATCAGATTTTGCTGTTATTATTGCTTCTCCATTTGCTACTGCTGTTACTTTTCCATCTCCGGTCTACTGATGCTATTGTATCTTTATTACTGCTCCATGTAATGTTTTTACTATCTGTTGTGTTTTTTGGTGTGTAATTTACTTTTAATTGTGCTGTGTCACCTTTTGACATATTTAATGTTGATTTATCAATTGATATAGATAACAATTTTGATGTTACTGTAACTTTGCAAGTTGCAGGGTTTACCCCTGAAACAGTAGATGTTGCTGTAATATCTGCTGTACCTGGTGCAATACCTTTTATATTTCCACTATCATCTACATCAACTATTGATTTATCTAAACTTTTCCATGTAACATCACGACTATCTGTTGTATTATCAGGTGTATAAATAACACTTAATTTATCAGATTCATTTACCCCTATTGTTACTGCTTCTTTATCCATTTTAATAGATTTTAATGGAGTTCTAATTTTTCCTGTTAATGGATTTCCAATGTTTATTTGATAAGATTGTCCAGACTTTTTTCCATCTGTATATTTTACTTCTAAAAATTTAATATCAAATGTTCCTGTAGCGTTTTCTTTTACTTTAAATGTCAATGGAAATAATGTTCCTGAATTTAATATTGTTTTTGTCGTATTTATATGAGTAAAACTTACCTTCTCTGGTTCTTTTGTATCATACATTACCATATTAATTTCTCCAATGCTGCCTATTCCATCTATGCCATAAACCTTATCTTCATCCATGGCTTGGCTATTTTGTATTTCTAGTTTAGAAGTATCGTATTGTAAAAATCCTGTTAATGCTTTTGCACCATCAGTTGGATTAGAAAACAATACATTAACTGTAAATGTTTCTCCTTCTTCAACTAAAATTTCCTTTCCTTCTTTTTCTGCATTTACTATTTTTACACTAGCTGGTCCTTCTGCATAACTAATTAATGGTATAATGTTTCCAATTAGTATAGCTATTACTAATAAAGTTGCTAGTATTTTTTTTCTTTTCATTTTTTATATCCTTCTTTCCTTATTTATTTTTCTTGGTTTTAGTGTAACCTATGTTATAGTTTGTAAATTTTAAACACCTCCTCAAAGATACAAAAAGAAACCCAAAATTTTGCAATTATTATAAATTGCTATATTTTAGGTTTCTTATATTTTTATGGATAGCAAAAAAAGTACTAATGTAATTAGTATTAACTTGATTATTCTTTATTTGTAAAAATACGATATATATATATATATATATATATATATATACTGCGCCAAGGCTTACAAGTTCTATCATTTTTTTGTATCTCCTCTATTTTTCTTTCATATAAAATTATAAACTAAAAGATATCTTTTGTAAATATTTTTTTATTATTTTTTCTATAATTTTCCTTTTAAAATTTCCTTTGTTTTATTACTTTTATCAAATTTACTAATAATAATTGCAATTACTAACACTATTACTACGATTCCAGCATATAATAAAACTCCTGTTAGCCAATCTCCGTTTTAATATATTATCTCCTACTAAAGTAGAAGTAATTACTGATGGAAATCTTGCAAAAGTTGCAATTAGCAAGAAACGTATTGGTTTTATTGGCAATAACCCTGCTATATATACTAATAAGTCTTTTGGTGTTCCAGGTATTAGAAATAGAATAAACATTATCCATTCTATTTCTTTCGGATTTTGAAATAATTTGCTGTTTTCTATTTTTTCAATATTTTTTGGTTCACAAAAAGCATAAACAAATCTCTTTCCGAATTTTCTAACTAGTAAAAAGATTGCCCCTGATATGAAAAAGCAAGAAGCCATTATAAATATTGTTCCCCATAATCCTCCATAACACATCCCTGCTAATATTTCAATTGGCTCTCCTGGTATAATAACTAAGAATATTTGCGCTATTTGAAGTCCCAAAAGTGCTAATATTCCTCCTATTCCAGAATTTTTAAATTTATTTTGGAAGGCTACTTGTCCTTCTACTGATGATAAGTCTTTTACTACTGGAAAGAAATACATGATTGCTGCTATTATGATTGCTATAACTATTATTCCTAATAATATTTTAAATGCTTTTACTTTTTTGCTCTTACTCATTTTTTCCCTCTTTTGATTTCTATTTTTCTATGCGTTTTATTATATCATACTTTTTTTCAATTTAAAAGTTAAATTGTTTCGTTAATGAAATTTTAATATTATTTTAATTGTTTCTTAAAACACTTTTTGTTTTTTATTTGTATAATATAGACAAGTAGTTTTTAGGATTTTTAGGAGGTTCAAAATGCGAAAGAAAGCTAAGAAAAAGTTAAATGCAAAAAGAGTAATTTTAGTGATTGGAGTAATTATTTTATTTTTATATTTCTTGTATAATACTTTCTTGAAAAATGTTGGTATTAATGTGCAAAATAGCGAATTTAATGTGCAATCTGATTCTAAATACGAAATTATTAAGCAAGATACAAATGAAAATTATGTTGGTATTGGTCAGTCAAAGGTTGATAATGAAGATGGATTTTTTACTACTTTTACAACTAGTGATAATAAAATTTTTAAAGAATATAAGCAAAATGGTAATTCTTCTTGGAATCATAAGGGTTACTGGGGTGGAACTATGAGTGAAAATGGCTGTGGAATTACTGCTATGGCAATTATTTTAAGTGGCTATAATAAAAATTATACTCCTGAGGATTTACGAAAAAGATATTATCCTGTTTTGGATTACGAAACTATTAATAGGGAATTGTCTAATACTTTTGGTATTCAAAATAGTGATTTTTATTATGGTAGTGTGCATTTGTCAAATGATTTTATTTTAAATCATTTGTCTAAGGATAAACCTGTTCTTATTTGTGTTTGGAATAAACCAAGTGATAATCGTTTTACTACTTCTTCTCATTATATGGTTTTACTTGCTTGTGATAATACAGGTATGGTTTATGTTTCTAATCCAAATGGCGGGATAAATGATAGTAAGAGTTCCCGGTTGGTATGATATTAATGAGGTTTCTCCTTTTATTGCTAAGGCTTTGTATATTGAGAGTTAAGGAATTTTGAAAGAGAAAGCATAATTTTTAGCTTTCTCTTTTCCATATCATCTTATTATCTTTAAATTCATACTTTATTTTACCTTCATCATACAAATATGATAAATATGATTTTATTGTACTTCCTATTAAAACATATTGATTTGGATTCATAATTAAATTGTATTCATCAAAAATATATTTTAAAATGTCTTCAAATGTTACTCCATTTTCACAATAATTTGTTATTTTATCCATAATTTCATAAATTTTATTTCTATTTAAAATAATTAAATTTTTTATACTTGTTGTTGCTTCACAATGAGATGGAATAAACAACTTTCCTTCTAGTTTTTCTAATCTATCTAATGTATTTAAAAATTCTTTTACATCATAAAGAAAGAATAAATGATATTTTTCTATTGTTTCGCCACTAAATAAAGCATCTGCTAAAAAATATACATCATCTGAAGTTTTTATTCCTATCATATCAAAGAAATGTCCTTTTAATGAAAAATATTCTAATCCTTCTGGTAGATTATTTTCTATGTTTTTTACATTTGATTCTTTAGCTAATAAAAATTTATTTTTTATGTCTTTAAATGGATATCCACCATATAAAAATGATGGTTCTAATATTGGAAATTCTATAAAACTTTTTTCTATACCGTATGCAAATATATCGCATCCTGTTCTATCTCCGAATTACTTTATTTCCTCCAATGTGATCTGCATTTGAGTGTGTGTTAATTATTCCTTTTACTTTCCAACCTTGCTCTTCGATTATTTTTAATATCTTTTTTCCTGCTTCTTTGTCGTTTCCTGTGTCTATTAGATATACGTTTTCTTCATTTATTTTGTATATTCCTATATTGGTTGGGTTTTTGATGTAATATGTTTTTTCTCCGCACTTTTTCTAGTTCCATTTTTTGCTCCTTTTTTGACTTTTTTGTTTATTATATATTAGGCTTAAGTGTTTGTCAAAAAAATTTACTCATGATGTTTCATTTTAGAAATATCTGAATCACTAAATCCTGCTAATTTAAGACCTTCTTCTGTGTAAAACTCTGGCATTTTTTCTTTATCCTCATTTTTAAAAACATCATATGCATGTATAAGCAACTCAAAACTAATATCACCTTTTAAAAAACTACTAATTGCCTTTAAAATACGATTTTTCCCTTCTAATTTTCCTGTATAATATTCATAAGAATCATAATCCCATTTGTCATCAAGTACAAATTGTGCCTTATCGTCATATAAATAATATCCTGTTCCTATCATGTCTGAAGAATCACAGTTTCCCTTTGCTAAATATTCTTTAATATTTGGTCCCCATGTTCTTAAATAATCTAAAACAAAAATTTCGCCATTATCTCCACAATTTTTAATTGATGGTGTTTCCGAAATTAAAATATCACCTTTTTTGAATGGTGTTGGCATATAGACAAATATGTTATCAATATCTAAATAAATATCTTCTTCATCATAAATTTTTACTAATATTGGTTTTTTATTTATAACATTATAATTTGCATGAATTAATCTTTCTTTTTTGCCAAAAAATTTTTTTGTAATTGTAAAAGAAATTGTATCATCATATTCGTTTATGTAGTCTGTTACTGCTTTGTATGTTTCTTTATATGTCCTTTTTAGATTGTTTATTATTTCATAACTTCTACTATATTCTTTTGTTGTTTTATTGTATTCTTTCCAAGTGTAAACACAATTTTCTTCTTCTTTTATGAAGTCTTTATATGTTTTTTGGTTTCTTTGTATTTCTTTTTGAATCATTGTTTTTACACTATTATAATGATTACAGTTTATTCTTTCAATAACTTCCATATCTGGATAATTGTTTATTAAATCTTGATATTTTTCATTTTTTTCTTCTAGGCTCATTTTTTTGTTTCTATACACTAAAACTGCAAGTTCTTCCGTATTGAATTCGTATTCTATTTTTTTGCAGTAATTTCCTATGGCTTTTGAGTTTATTAAATTATAATCATTTTTATTTTTCATATTTTTGACTCCTTTTTAAGCATTATATTTAATTTTTGTTTATTTTTCAATAATTCTGGTCATACAATGTTTTACAAAAAAATAGATTTTCTAAGCATTGCATATTACTCAGAAAATCTATAATTTATCTTTATTCATCTTCCATTGTCTTATCATATTCAAATTCATAAGTTTCATCTTTATCCTGTTTTTCATCATCCTTTGGTTTCTTTGATTTTTCTACTTTTTCTACTTCTTCTTCAATCTTTTTTTCAATTGCCTCTTTATCCTCTTCTTGCTTTTTCATATTTTTATTATGTTTATTTTGCATTTCCTTTAATATTTTTTCTGTTTCTTCCTTTTTATTTTGCATACAACGATTCATCATAGTATTTGTTTTTTCAATTAAATCTGGGATATAATCTAATAATTTGTCTAAAGAGGATGCATGATTTACAGGCATTAATTTTACTCCACTTGGTTGTATTACAAGAAAAGCAATTGGGTTAATTGTTACACCTGCACCACTTCCTCCGCCAAATGGTAATCTGTATTGTATTGCTTCTTCTTTTTCTCTCTTTTTATATTCATCTATTGTTTCTCCTTTAAACTCACTACCACCTGCTGCAAATCCAAATGATACTTTTGAAATTGGAATAATAACAATATTGTTAGATGTTTCAATTGGTTCTCCTATAATAGTATTTACATCAATCATATCTTGAATACTATTCATAGCTGTAACCATAAGACCTTCTATTGGATGCTCGCTCATTATTTTCTTTTCCTCCTTTTTTCTGTTCTTTATTTAAAATATAAATGATATTTATAATATGGCTTATTTTTATATCAAATATACCTGAAATATCGATATTTACCAAATTTTGATTACTATAAATTGGTTGAATTTGAAATTTTTGATTTTCAAATTTCTTTACTTTTCTATGCAAAATAATTGCTATAACTGTACTAATTGTTGGAACAACGATTGATGTTAGACTAGCATTTTCTGTTCCAATATCTACATACAATTTAATTTTTTTAATCCCTATATTTAACTCTTTTATTGCAACTAGAGCTTTTTTATCAAATTGTTTATTATTTTGAATCAATTTTAAGTCTAAATCTTTTATTTTTTCTTTTAATTTTAATTTTTCTAATTTTGTTTTTGTAATGTTAACTTTCAAAACTGGAATGAACTTTAAAATTAATAATTTTATGATAATTTCGTAATCTTTGTTAATATGCCTTGGCAGTTGTGACCTAAATTTAAAGTTTTTTATTTCAATTTGAATTGTAGAAAAAATTAAAAGCATACTAATCAATATAATAAATAAAATAATAAAAAGAAAAACCAATTATATCGCCTTCTTTTATTTTTGGTGATTTATAATCAGTTTTTCCATTTTTTTCTTTTTTATTCATTTGTACTTACAATTTTTGGTTTAAAAATTTTGTTTTTAATTTTCTCTATTAATTTTCTAAAGAATCCTTTTTCTGGACCAGTATATATTGTAAGTTCTGTTGTGTTTGCGTCTCCTAATTTGTATTCATCTGTATCCATAAATGTAATTGCTTCATTTTGAAGTTTCATTAATAAATTGACTGTTTCAAATGCATTTAAAGTTTTATTTTTGCTTGCCTCATAAATGCCATCTAATTCTTTTCTCATTTGATTATGTTTTTCTTCATCGACTTCTTTGATTGGTACTAATTTTTCCTCTAATAATTTTATTGTGTCCATAATTGTTTTTGAAATATCTGTTGGTTCACTACTACTCATAATATTTTTCCTCCGTTCATTTTTATTTGATTTTTCTACTGTAATATCTCCAAAGAGTTTTTCTTGAATTGTTTCAACTTTATTTCTTCTAGAAAGTTCAAGTAATCCAGAAAAAGCTGTTACAACTTCTTGTTTATTATGCTGATTTAAAGAAAACAGTTTATTAAAAATAAATCTTTTTTGCTTTACTAAAACTTTAAACATTTCTTTTACTTTACTAGCAACAGTATAGTTGTCTGTAATTGCTATTTTTTCAATGTTTTTTGCGTTTTTATTTAATTTTACACTAGTTCTTTCAACTAAATTTTTATAGATATCTGGTATGACATTTTTATCATATTCTTTTTCTAATATTTGTTTTGGTAATTTTATTTCTTGTGGGTTTTTAAAATATCTTTTTGAAAATTCTAAATAATTTTCTTTTAATACTTTACTTATTTCTTTGAACTTTTTATATTCGATAATTCTTCTGATTAATTCTTCTTCGGTTAGCTCTTCTTCCTCTTCTTCCTGCTTTGGTAACAAATTTTTAGACTTAATATATAATAATGTAGATGCCATTACTAAAAATTCGCTTGCTATTTCCAAATTCATTTTTTCTTGTTCTTTCAAATAATCAACATACTGATCTGTTATTTCGCTTAAATTAATATCATAAATGCTCATTTTATTTATATCAATTAAATGACAAAGTAAATCCAAAGGTCCTTCGAAATTATCGATTTTAATTGCGTATTTTTTAGTTTCTAATGTTAAAATTGGCATTTCAACTTTTTCTCCTTTTTTAGCAAATGTCAATGTCAATGTTGGGACAGGCACTATTACCACCAAAATGTCAACGTTGGGACAGGCACTATTACCACCTTTTTGTCAACGTGGGGACAGGCACTATTACCACCTTTTTGTCAACGTGGGGACAGGCACTACTACCACTTTTATTCCATTGCTTTTTCTATATTTTCTAGTTTATAACCTTTTTTTAATAAGTATTGCTTAATTTCTTCTTGCTCCATAGAGTTTGATTTTTTATTTAATATGTTTTGCGCTGATTTTATTTCATATTCTTCTATTTCTTCACTATTTTCATACATATAATCTTCTATATCATTTTTGCTTAAGCCTTTTGATAATAATTTATATTCTATTTCTTTTTGACTTAAGTTTTTTAATGCCATGAAGTTATTTATTGTTTTTTTTATAAATTCTTTGTCGTCAATGTATTTTGCTTCTTTTAAATATTCAATGATGTCTTCTAACATATTTTCATCTATTTCGTTTGTAAATTTTTTACGAATTTCTTGCTCTGTTCTTTTTTTATAGAGTATATATTTTAATACTTTTGTTTTTTCTTTATCAAATTCTTCTATGGTATACATTATTTTTCCTTCCTCTTTTTACATTTTACTATAAATTTTTTTAAATAGCAATTAAAAATTGTAATTATTTTTATAAATATAAATATAGAGCAAAATCTTTTATTAAAAATACTTAATAAAAGATTTGCCCCTATAAATTAATTGCCTTTTAATCCTCTATGTCGTCTGCGTTATCTTCATCTACCTCAGGTAATTCTTCGCCTAAACTTTGTTCAAAAGCCTTTTCAAAGTTTTCCCTTACTTTTGCTTCTACTTCTTTTAGAACATCTTCATTGTCTTGTAGATATTTTTTAACATTTTCTCTTCCTTGGCCAATTCTCTCTCCATTATAGCTAAACCATGAACCTGATTTTTCTATAATGTCTAAATTTACTGCCATATCTAAAATGTTACCCGCTTTTGAAATTCCTTCACCATATACTACGTCAAATTCTGCTTCACGGAATGGTGGTGCTACTTTGTTTTTTACTACTTTAACACGTACACGGTTTCCTTTAAATTCTCCATCTTGCTTGATGTTTTCTATTTTTCTAATGTCCATTCTTACAGATGCATAGAATTTTAATGCACGACCTCCTGTTGTGGTTTCTGGATTTCCAAACATTACTCCTATTTTTTCTCTTAATTGGTTAATGAATATTAAAACTGTTTTTGTTTTGTTTAATGCTCCTGCTAATTTTCTTAATGCTTGTGACATTAACCTTGCTTGTAGTCCCATATGAGAATCTCCCATGTCGCCATCTATTTCTGCTTTTGGAACTAGTGCTGCAACAGAGTCTACTACTATTACATCTAATGCTCCACTTCTTACTAGACTTTCTGTAATTTCTAATGCTTGCTCTCCAGTATCTGGCTGAGATACAACTAAGTTATCTATATCTACTCCTAATTTTTTGGCATATATTGGATCTAATGCATGTTCTGCATCTATAAATGCTGCTTCCCCTCCTGCTTTTTGTGCTTCTGCAATAACGTGTAATGCTAGTGTTGTTTTTCCAGAAGATTCTGGTCCATAGATTTCGATTATTCTTCCTCTAGGTACTCCTCCAATTCCTAATGCAATGTCTAAACTTAATGCTCCTGTTGGTATTGCTTCTACCTCCATTGCTTTAAATTCTCCTAGTTTCATAACTGAACCTTTACCAAATTGTTTTTCTATTTGACTCATTGCCATTTCTAATGCTTTCTTTTTTTCTGTATTTGCTTCCATAATTTCCTCCTTTAAATAATTGAACTTTTGTTTGATAAATTTATTATATATCAAATATTTGTTTTGTCAATACTTTTTTTAAATTTTTTTTATTTATTGTCAATACTTAATTTAAATAACAATTTTATTTATACCAACCCTCTATTCCATAGAATTGATAGAACCAATTTGGGTTGATTTCTCCTACTAGTTCTGAACTATATGCAACTTTGTATTTGTTGTTGTATAGGCTAATATAAGGAACTTCGGTTTTGTAAATTTCGCCTATTCTTTTATATTTTTCTTTTAGTATGTTTTCATCTGATGTGTTTTTTACTTCATTCATTATATTTGTCATTTCTTCATTTTGATAGTTTGCAATGTTCCCTTCGCCAAAATAAGTACTAAGATTTGGACTTGTAGAAAGAGTCATACTGCATAAAGCAATATCAAAATTTCGATTGTTCATGTTTTCATTATATTGACTATCATTTGCTTGTACAATATTTATTCTAATTCCTTGTGAATCTAATTGTTGCTTTATGTTTTCTGCAACTAGTATTTTTGATGCATCACTTGCTCTTACAAGTAAATTTAATACTAATCTTTCTGTTCGATAATTTTCTGTTATTTGCCAATACCCAGAGCGATAAGTCCATTTGTTGTCTACTAAAACTTGTTTTGCTTGCTCTAGATTATAGCCACTGCTTGCGTCTTGATCTTGTCCTAGCCAATTTCCATAGTCTAAAGGAAAATTGCTTGTAAAACATTTATTATTAAAAATGCTAGATACAATATTTTCTTTATCTATAGAATATGATATTGCTTTTCTTACTTCTGTTTTTGATAAAAAGTAATTTTGTGTGTTGAATGCTAAAAATGTGTGCTCTCTTCCTTTTAGTTCTTTGACTCCATATCCTATAGTTCCTACATATTCTTGTAAATTATCATTATCAGTAGCAATTAAATCGATATTTCCCATTTTAAAACTATTGTATAATTCTCCTACTGAAGAATATAAGTTTACAGTGATTTTTTCAGGTGTTAATTGCACTTCTTTTTGCCACCAACTTGTATTTTTTGTTAAAACTAAATATGAACTTTGAACTTCTGTAATTGTGTATTTTCCTGTTCCAACTGGTGAAGCATTTTTATCTGTATTTGAAAAATCTGTGCCACTATAATAATCATTTGATAGAATTGGAAATGTTAATTGATATTCAAAAAAAGGTACTTCTCTATCTAATTTGATTTTTACTGTGTAATCATCTATCATTTCTACTTCTGTTACATATTGTACATTATAGGAATATATAGAAGATATTTCTTTTAGACGATCTATTGTAAATTTAACATCTTCTGAGGTGAATTTTTGGCCATCTGACCATCTAACATTTTCTCTTAGTTTTATTAGATATGTATTGTCACTTTGTTTTGCCCATTCTTTTGCTAAACATGGCTCTGCTTTATAATCTGAGGTTAAGGTAACTAAGGGATCATAAATCAATTTTGTTATATCTTGTACATTTTTATTTTGACTAAGTATTGGATTTATTGTATCAAATCCGTGCTATTCCTAATTTTAATTCAGTATTTTTTTCTTCTTGATTGCTTATATATTCTTGTTCTTGTTTTTTTTCTTCTTCATCTTGCCTTATTTTAAATATTGCAAATAATAAAATTCCTATGATGAATATGGCAAAAATGTATTTTATCCAATTTGATTTCATGTTCCACCTCAATTCTTTTGTAATCATATCTTAATTTTAATTATTTTTCAAGACTTTTGTTAAATGTTTACTATATTTTAATCGAGTAGAGTAGAAAATTTTATAAAATAAAATAAAATTTTCATCCCCTCTCACACCACCACATCATGCCGTTCG